>JABDAO010000009.1 GCA_013289095.1 Bacteroidota bacterium
ACGGTAACCCCGCACTCACGCAGGATCTGCATTTTGGCGGCAGCCGTATCTTCAGCACCGCCTACAATAGCGCCTGCATGGCCCATGGTACGTCCCTTGGGAGCAGTTTGTCCGGCTATGAAACCCACAACAGGTTTGGTCCCGTTTTCCTTGATCCAGCGTGCAGCTTCGGCTTCCATACCCCCGCCTATTTCGCCTATCATGACGATTCCTTCGGTTTCGGGGTCTTTCATCAATAACTCAACGGCCTCCTTGGTGCTGGTGCCGATGATCGGGTCTCCACCAATACCAATGGCGGTGGTGATTCCCAGGCCTGATTTTACAATCTGGTCGGCGGCTTCGTAGGTTAAGGTCCCCGATTTCGAAACAATGCCGATGGTGCCGGCCTTGAACACAAATCCGGGCATGATGCCAACCTTGGCTTGTCCGGCGGTAATAACACCGGGGCAGTTCGGGCCGATCAAACGACAGTCTTTTCCTTGCAGATATTCTTTTACCATGATCATGTCCTTGGTCGGGATTCCTTCGGTGATACAAACAATCACCTTGATGCCGGCTTCGGCAGCCTCGAGTATGGCATCGGCAGCAAATGCAGGAGGAACAAAAATGATAGATACATCGGCCCCTTCTTTCTTCACAGCCTGTTCAACGGTGTTGAACACGGGCCTGTCGAGGTGCATGGTTCCGCCCTTTCCGGGGGTCACGCCGCCTACTACCTTTGTACCGTATTCAATCATCTGTCCGGCATGAAAAGTCCCTTCGCTGCCGGTAAAACCCTGCACGATTACTTTTGAATTTTTGTTTACCAATACGGCCATAGTAGCTTGATTTTAAATGATTTCAGTTGGTCTCTTCCCCTGCCCCGCATCCTGACTAAGGCAAGGGGATGTAAAAAAGAGGATAAAATGTGATTTCCGAGTCAGATGCAGACAATCCGTTTCCGGTTTGCGCGTGCTAAAGTAGGTCTTTCTCCCGGATTGTACAACTTCCATTTACCCTGCATAGCTGCCGGAGAATGCATTCGATTCGGGACAAGCCGGCTTGATACGCTAGCGTAAAGGTAAAAACAGTTTGGAGGAGGCAGGAGCAGGTAAATACGAGGAAGAAGAGCCTGAAGACAAGGAATAAGCGTGTAAAGACGAAGAAAAGGGTCTGAAGACGCAGGAAAAGCGTGTAATGACGAAGGGAAAGCATGTTATGACGGAGGGAATGAGTCTAATGACGAAGGGAAAGCATGTAATGACGAAGGGAAAGCATGTAATGACGAAGGGAAAGAGTGTAATGACGAAGGGAAAGAGTGTAATGACGAAGGGAAAGCATGTAATGACGAAGGGAAAGAGTCTATTGACGAAGGGAAAGAATCTAATGACGAAGGGAAAGCATGTAATGACGAAGGGAATGAGTCTGATGACGAAGGAAAAGCATGTAAAGACGAAGATAAAAAATGACGAAGGTTAGGCAGGAAGTGAAAAGCCTGTGGCAGGTGAAGCCAAAATCTCGATGAAATTGCTGTTTGTGTCCGGGAACCGGTATAATTTAATAAATTTGCGAGAAGGGCCCCTCAACAGGGAGTTCTTTATGCCTTACCAGCATCCACTACCGCTATGATCCGCAATCCCTTGTCTGACGACACCATTGTTGCCTTAGCTACCCCACAGGGCAGCGGAGCCATTGCAGTTGTGCGTTTATCGGGCAAACACTGCATCAAATTGTGCGATACGGTGTTTTGCAATACCTACAAACCCGATAAAAAATTGAGCCAGGCCAAGGGGTATACCTTGCATTATGGAGAAATAGCCGACGATCAGCTGGTTCTGGACGAGGTGATTGTAAGCGTTTTTCTGGCTCCCCAATCGTATACCGGCGAAAACTCCATTGAGATATCCTGTCATGGATCGGTGTTTATACAACAACAGATTATCCTTTTGTTGATACGACACGGGGCACGTCTGGCCAATGCAGGCGAGTTTACGCTCCGGGCCTTTATGAACGGCAAGATCGATCTGAGCCAGGCCGAAGCGGTGGCCGATCTCATTGCCTCCAACTCATCCACTTCGCACCAGGTGGCCATGCAACAGATGCGGGGCGGTTTTTCGGGCAAAATAAAAATCCTGCGCGACAACCTCATCAATTTTGCATCCCTTATCGAGCTGGAACTCGATTTTGGCGAAGAAGATGTTGAATTCGCCAACCGCGACGATCTCAAAAAACTCATTTTAAGCATACAGCATATCGTACAACGGCTGGTACAATCGTTCGAGATCGGCAATGTCATCAAGAACGGGATACCCGTTGCCATCGTGGGCAAACCCAACGTAGGCAAATCAACCCTGCTCAATGTGCTGCTCGAAGAAGAACGCGCCATCGTAAGCGAGATACCCGGCACCACCCGCGATACCATCGAAGACGAAATAACCATCGAGGGCATCCTCTTCCGGTTTATCGACACCGCCGGCATACGCAAAACAACCGATGCCATCGAAGCCCTGGGCGTTACCCGCACCTGGGAAAAGATACGGCAAAGCTCTATTGTGATGTACGTTTTCGACGTTCACGAAATAACGCCCAAAGAACTCACCCTCATCATCGGCGAGATGGAGGAAAATATCCAGAACTCCAGTCTGCTGCTGGTTGGAAATAAAATCGACAAAGAAGACATCAGCTATACCCAGCGCGAATTCAAGGATTTTACCGACATCATCTTCATCAGCTCCAAAGAGCATCTTTACATCGACGACCTCAAAGCCAAGCTCGTGGCCCTGTTCGACAGCAAGGCCCTGAACGTAAGCGAGACCATCGTTACCAACGCCCGCCATGTTCAGGCCCTGCAACATACCAACAGCGCCCTCACCAAGGTGTTCGAAGGCCTGAACAACAACCTTTCGGGCGAATTGCTTTCCCTCGAAATCCGCGATGCCTTGCAGCATCTGGGTGAAATTACCGGTGAGGTTACTACCGATACGTTGCTGGAGAATATTTTTTCGAGGTTTTGTATCGGGAAATGAGAGTTCCGCGTTTATTGTTTCGGGGGGAATGCTTTGCGCTTAGGTTCGCCCTGCGGGCGAAGCACCAGTCCCTCACACACAAGCAAGCTCATCAGACAGGCGCGAACAGTGGAGATTTACAGGCCCTCAAGATATTACTCACTTCATTTTAAACTCAGGATGCCCTAAAGCCCAGAAGATATAAGCATAGATATCAGCTGTTTGTTTAAAATCAACACTCCGGTTATCCGTAAAATGACCGTTATTATAATCCACCCTGAGCATGACAGGTTTCCCGGAAGTGCTTGCGTTTTGAAGCGCCGCCACAAATTTACCCGATGACCAGGGTTCAACCCTATGATCATTCATACCTACCGTGCATAGCACAGCCGGATATCTTGTTCCGGCTTTAACGTGACTGAGGGCATCCATTTCTGCAAGGGCTTTGCATTCAGCCTGAACCTTAGCTGAACCAAATTCGGCAATGTTATTCTGGCCAGATTGTGTTGTTTCACTCAGCAGTGCATTGCAATCGCCGGCAACTGTTATTGCTCCACCGAACAAATCGGGACGTTCGGTGATTGCTCTGCCGATAAGGATACCGCCTGCACTGGCACTTTCGGCTACCAGTTTGTTTCCAGAAGTATACTTTTGAGCAATTAAATATTCGGCACATGAAATAAAGTCTTTCCAGGTATTGGGTTTGGTTTGTTTAAGCCCCGCAGTATGCCAGGATTCTCCTTTTTCGCCTCCACCCCTTACATGCGCTATCGCATAAATGATATGATGTTTGATCAGGAATGGGAGTTGTGGATAGAATAAAGGTTCCAACCCATAACCGTATGCTCCATATCCAAACAGAACACAATATGACGACCCGTCAAGTTTTGTGTCTATTGAGTAGATGAGGCTCAGGGGAATCATTACACCGTCATGACCCCTGACTTCAATTTCTTTCACTTCCACGCTCTCCATTTGGGGCATATCAACCGATCTGTCGAAGGGGCTTCGCACAAATTTTCCATGTTCGGCATCAAACTTCAATAATTCGTGAAGATGTGTCCATGAAGTGAGCTGGAATGAACACTGATCGGTCTCAGCTGCACAAATCTTCAAGTCCAGATTCCCTGTCCTGGGAGCCTTAATTTCATTCGTTAACCTTGATTTAAAGCTGTATTGACAGAGTGTCTTATTGATACCATCTGATTCGACGAAGTACATAAAATTCAGTGTCCGGTCGATGTTAACAATCTCGCGACCTTCAGCCCGTATGACAATTCTCGCGTGCTTAAAATCCGGCTTTTTCAAAGAAGTAGCAACGATTGCTGACCTGCCATCGGCTCCAACTTTGATTGCAAAAATGGTGTCATTAAAGGTGCAATAGTTCCTGATTTCTTCATCTCGCGTACAAAGCCGCCGCCAATTAATCTTCTTCTGGAATAGGTCAGAAGCCTTTATATAAAACATATCGAGATACTGGCTTACTGTACCCTGAAAAAGCATAAAATATTTACGGTCGGTAGTATAGGCTCCAACTACGGTGCTGGCTGAATCAACAGACAATTCAGGATTGTGTTTCCGTGAACAGATAACTTGATCTGCCCCTTGACTACATTTTTTTCAACCTGTAAATCAGGCAATCTTCAAGTTTTCATACCTTGCCGGGCAAATGGTGAGCATTGAATTCTCCAAAGCGGATTACATTCGGCATTCCCTCATTTGGGTAATTATTAGCATAATACTCCAATACACCGATCCCTTTCCCCCGCCCTTTCTATCCATTATTTCTGGACTGGCTGTGTTGATGGCAGATTATATGGCCATCTATTATTTTTTATTTCTGTTCGTTCTGCCGGTCTATTGGAAACGAAATTATGTGATTCTTGTTGCACTCTGGCTGTTGGCATATCTATTCCACCTGGCAATTGTTCAATTTGACTTGTATTTCATTGTACCAGCGACCGGTGGCCCCAAATTCCCACTTACCACACTATTTCTGACTATTTCAAATTCACTCCTTCCTTTTATTATTATTGGTTTCGTGGCAGTAGCCTCGTTCAACCAACGACGGGCACTTGCACAACTAAAGGATCAAAGTGAACGTGAAAAACAGATGATCCTTGAACAGCTGAATTTTCTGCGTGATCAGTTCAATTCACACATGACTTTCAATTTCCTTAATTTCTGCTATGCAAAGGTGCTGCCCAGTTCTACCGAAGCAGCTGAGGCTATTGAGTTATATACAAATATGCTCAACTATTCCCTGCTCATTAAACCCGACGAAAAGGTTTCGCTCGAAAAAGAGGTTACATTCATCACAGAATATATTGGTCTGCAAAAATGTCTGCATAGTAAAGCCTGCATTGAGTATACACAGGAAGGTAGCTTGGAGAGCATACAAATCCTGCCTCGGATTCTAATCAATTTTGTTGAAAACGCCTTCAAACATGGGCAATTTACCGATTCAGTAAACCCGATCCGGATAAAGCTCATTTCTCAAGCCGGAAAAGTTATTTTCCGGGTTCAGAACAGAAAGGATCATAGTAAAAAGGTGAAGGCTTCGGGTATAGGCAAGAAAAACATGGGCCAGATCCTTGATCTCCGGTACAAGGGGCAATATGAGTTGAACATTAATGAAACAGCTGAAGATTATTCATCAGAATTTATCCTTTCCACATGAGTATGATTACATGTATTATCGTCGATGACCACCAGGAAGCAATTGACGTGCTTCGAATACACCTCAAGAATATAACCGTTCTCGGACTTAAAGCAACATTCACAAACCCTTTGGAAGCCTTGGAATACTTGAACAAAAACAAGATTGACCTGCTCTTCCTCGACGTGGAAATGCCCAACTTTTCAGGACTTGATTTCCTGGATCATCTGAACGCTAAATCCGGCACTCCTATCCCTAAGATCATTTTCATTACTGGTCACCACTCCTATGCAGTGACTGGATATGACAAAGGAGTATCTGATTATCTGTTAAAACCTGTCAGTCTGAGCCGCTTAAAACTAGCTATCGACCGTCTCTTGCCATCCTTCAGGAATATGTCCGATTCTGAACCTAAAAACTCTTTTTTTTTCGTAGACTCCGATAACAAAAAGCTTCGGATTGATTTTGCTGACATCCTCTATATAGAGGCAGCTGGCAATTATGTAACCATTGCAACGAAGGCAAAGAAGTATATGATCCACGATTCTCTCTCCTCCATTGCAGGTTCCTTACCGGAGAAAGATTTCCTCCGTACCCATAAATCTCACATAACCTCTGTTTCCAATATTCGGTCGGTCTCTGCAACCGAACTGAATGTAACGTTCGAAGGTGTCTCAAAAAACATTCCCATTGGGCCGACATACAAAGTCGGCGTTTTTAAAAGTCTTGGTATTGAATGACCTTTTCCTGGTTTTAAGTTTCACCTAAGCCTATTTCCGGGTATTTACGTCACCACAATTGGTAGATTCATCACCTGGTTTTCCATCTATGAGGAATAATTTTGCGGCTCTTGTTTTTGCAACCTATCATTGCTCACCTGTTCGTTAATCAGGGTTTTAGACTTCGAAGATAAAATCGAATCTGGTTAACTCACGTTTGCCCTTTGCGTGAACAAGGGTTATCTTTACAATTCACATCAAAACACAATTCAATGAAAAAGTTTGAAAGTCTCTCCTCAGAAAAATTCAAAAAGAATGCGCTTTCTCCTGAACAATCTTCAAATATTACCGGAGGAATCGTTGTTAAGACCGGTGTTGGAGGTGGAACCTGCCATGATACCTTCCTGGATACCGGTTGCGATGGCACGTATCCTGCTTCTGACTGGATAAGCTCAAGTCCTCAAATGGCGTAGTAATTCACAGAAACAACCCTGGCGTAATAACTTGCCACGCCGGGGTTGTTTATTTTACAACAAAACACATGTCAAGACATATCCTTATTTTCTACTTTCTAGCACTTTCTATCATTATAAAAGCGCAGAATTTTCAAGTCATTTACTCTGCATCGGATAGCGCGATTGAGGCCGGCAACTATACCTTGGCTGTTCAGCTGCTCCAGGGTACGATAGCGCATGGCGAAAATTCTTTTGATAAGGAAACAGCCATGTATAATATCTGCTGTGTTTATGCCCTCGAAGGAAGGACAGACTCGGCCTTTTTATGTATAGAAAAATATCTGGCATTTAAGGACAGAATGGACATTTTCTATGACCCAGATTTTTTTAATCTGATCACGGATAAAAGATGGGCGCAGCTATTTGATCGTCTTTCAAAAACCTATTTTACAGATCATCCGGGTTACAATAAAAAGAAAGTATATCAATTGTCTATCATGCAAATACGTGATCAGGCCTGGTATAAGGCAGTAAAAGTTGCTGAAAAGAAGTATGGCAAGACAAGTGTAGAGGCTAAGAATATATGGAAGAAAAAGGATTATTTAAACCAGTTAAATATCGATCTCTTGTACCAGATGTCCCCGAATGGAGAATTTCCAGATAGCAAAGAGATTGGATATGATAAATTCGAAACACTTTTTTTGATAATACAACACGCTGACTTAAAAACGCAGGAGAAATTCCTTCCTGAAATCAAAAAACTTTCGGAGCGAAATGAGCTTTCAAAAGAGTCGTTTGCCTTACTGAGTGATAGGGTATTGGTACGTGAAGGGAAAATGCAACTATTCGGCACTCAGGTGAAGACAGATAGCACTGGAAAAAGCATCGTCTGTCCGATTCTCAATGAAATGAACGTGAACACCAGGAGAAAAGAGTATGGTATGAGCACGCTGGAAGACTACTTGATACATTTTAACATTTCCTATCACTTGCCTGAAAAATGATCGTCATATTAAGCTCTTCCTCTGATTTCAGCACTTCGCAGGTAATTGACTGGCTTCTCTTTTATAAGGCCGGTTTTGTTCGGTTGAGTGATGAAGATGCGCTGGATATTCAA
The DNA here is from genome assembly GCA_013289095.1 of Bacteroidota bacterium. Classification (GTDB taxonomy): domain Bacteria; phylum Bacteroidota; class Bacteroidia; order Palsa-965; family Palsa-965; genus Palsa-965. The sequence continues at coordinate 7,935 of JABDAO010000009.1, forward strand.
ATATCGTTGACCAATGAATCCGGTCCCTCAGATACCACGATAACTTGTCCGGGGAAAGACCCAATTAGCTTCGCTGCAATTAATACCTACTGGTACAGAAGGGGCTTCGTCAGAAACACATATTCTCCGCTTTCAGGAAACAACCCCCAAAGCACCTATATTTCAAGATTTATTTTTGAGGAACATCAGGCTGTCAATGAAGCATTGAACGCACTCTTCAAATCTGACATAAACCATCTCGGTGCATTCAAAGACAACTTCCTCAATAAATTGGATGTGCTTAATGCAGCCAGGCGGCTTGGATTACAGATCCCTAACACTCTGGTTACAACCCAAAAAAAAGATATAGAATCATTTATCGAACGATTCCCAAAATGCATAACCAAGGCAATAACGAATGGTTTTACATTCAAAATCAAAGAGACAACCTATTTCCTGCACACAATCGCATTGGATGCGACAAAAGTAGAAGGGTTCCCCGAACGGTTTCCCTCAATCCTAGTCCAGGAACAACTGCCCAAAAAGTATGAACTAAGGATCTTTTTCCTTAAAGATAAATTTTACTCCTCCGTCATCTTTTCTCAAAATGATCCGAAAACAAGCCTTGATTTTCGCAATTACAACAATGAAAAGCCGAACAGGGTCTGCCCATTTACACTTCCTGAAACAATTGAGCAGAACCTGAGAAATCTGATGCAGCATTTTGATATTAAAACCGGTTCGATAGATCTTGTTGTCACAGAGGATGATAGGTTCGTATTCCTGGAGGTTAATCCCATTGGTCAGTTTAGACAGGTTTCGAATCCGTGCAACTATTATTTGGAAGAAAAGATTGCTAAAACACTCATCGATTATGGAGAAAAAACAGTACGAGCAATTGCTTGAAGTATTTGAAGCTGATATTGAGCGGCTTCCTCCGTATTTCAATTTTCTTTACACAAGTATCAGAGACGAGAACCAAAAGGATAAATCTCTGTACTTCTGCTCAACTATTCATCAAACAAAACAACACATGGCCCGCAGGTTCTACAAGTCTGCCCCAATCGTTTTTTAACCAAGATGAACGAAACACAAATTTTCAAATTGTATGCCTGTTGTCACTTGGTTAGTGGTTCTACCAGAAGCATTATTTACGACCTTCAACGAAAAGAATGTGAGTTCATCCCAAACATATTGGCCGAAATCATAGAAAAATTCGATGGTATTAAATCGATCTCTGAAATAAAACAATTCTACGAATCCGAATACGATGACACAATCGATGAATACTTTTCATTCCTGGTGAACCATGAATTCATTTTTTTTCTTGCAGGATCCGAAAACTATCGTTTCCCAAAGATTGATTTGTCATTTCGGCAACCCGGAGTTCTAAGTCAGGTTACGATTGTAGTAGATACCCTTTTCGATGAAAGGAGTCAGGTCATCCTGGCTGAAATTACCGAGTTGGGGTGCCGGGATATACAGCTTATCTATCTAACTGCAACCTGCTTTTCAAAAATAGCATCTGATTTAGAGCATTTCTCTCAGTCTGCGTTTAACTCAATAGAGATCATTTCAGGTTATGATCCAACATTGCATCGAGATGAAGTTATAAAGCTTGTTCAGGAAAGCCATCGCATCTCATGCTGGCTGATCCATTCTGCTCCAATCACAGAAAGAGTTCGCGAACAGCATTTTGGAATGCAGGAAATCATCTATTCAGAAAAAGTCTACGACGCATACGCCCGGCCTGAGTTTACGAATGCTGCCGGTTTTAAACTGAACATTGAATCCTTTACAGAATCTCACCATAAGAACGCTTTCTACAACGGTAGAATTTGCATTGACAAAAAGGGTGAATTAAAGACTGCGCTATTTAATCAGGAGCTTTTTGGAAATATTACCGAAAACCCGATAAGAAAACTGCTGGAAGATCCCCGGATAGAGCTGCTATGGAACTCAAAGAAAGATAATACAGCCATTTGCAAAGAGTGTGAATTCAGGTATATGTGCCAGGACAATCGTCTGCCACTAAAAATCGATGAGGCTGAAACCTGGGCTCATCAGGTGCCCTGCCACTACAACCCTTATACAGCTGAATGGGCAAATGAAGAAAAGTGTATTGACCTGGTTTTAAAGACTAGCCCCCCAAGAACGCCTCCAGATACCGAATTACCCAAGTAGGTACCTCCCCTGCGTATTTTCCTACTATTTGCAATTGCTTAATATCCTAGTCGGTACCGTTGTTACCCAGATGGTTATCTGGCGCTTGAATCCTTCTGTATTGTCTTAATTATCAGCCAAGTATCACAGATCTGCTTTTCCTGTATTGGCAAGTAGGTCGTTAAAAACAGATCGCAACCAATCACACCAAATCACACACCTCTTATTGTCTACTAACCCCTTGTAGCAAGGGATAGTTACGATTCATTACTAATCGTTTTAAAGCATTAATATTGATGTTTCGTATTTGAGTGATGCAAAGAGTACCGAAACGAAAGATTCGCAAGGCTTTTTTGAGTTGATACGATAACCTGTCTCGGATAGCAGGAAGTGCGAAATGAGATTAGGCAACAAGCATGGCGTTGCAACGGATCCCTGAAATTTCAGGGATTCTTTGTGTTTTTATGATGTAAAAAACTGCTACTTTTCCCTTCTTTTCTTTTTTGTTTATCTGTCTCACAAGCCATCGAATGCACAATCAGGGTTTAAAATTCCAGGAGCATAAGATAGAGCCGGAGTGCCCATGGTAGAGGGTTTGGCAGAAGGGAAATTAGTGGGTGCCCGTGGGTTGTAAGACTTCACACGAAAAACCTTGTATTTCAATTGAAAAAGTGTGTTTTTCAATCGAAGTCTGTAGTATTTCAATTGAAAAAGTGTGTTTTTCAATTCAAGCAGATCGTATTTCAATTGAAAAAGTGTGTTTTTCAATTGAAATACACCCTTTTTCAAATGAAAAACATACTTTTTCAATTGAATACATGGGATTATCACTCACAAAGGCATCTTTCTTAAAATCAATGCATTGCAGATTTCATGGACCCCGGAATCAATCCGAGTGGTGAGATAATCGTGTGATTTGCGTACTGCCGAAACAGCCTCAGCCCTCTTAAAACGAAACAAAACGGTTTTACACCCTGTCTTGAGTACGATGCCGGGTATCGGCATTTAAACGTTCCTACCCACGTACCCCCCCTGTCTTTCCCGTTGTTCTTCCTTCATCTTTCATTCCATCTTCCGAGCATCCAGAATATCCGAAAATGTCAGGAAGGTGGGAATATTCAAGAAGTGAAATTCAGGATACCTACTCTAGGTTTACCTGCTAATTGTGTGTTTCGGCAGATCATCGCAGCTAATAACCGTATTGAACGTACCAAGAAAGGGATATTTTGCTGTTTCGCTTATTGCCGTTTGCAAACAGGAGGAAGACTACGTATAGCTGTAAACAAAGTATGTCTGTCAGGAGAAGGAGTATAGCTGTCAGGAGAAGGAGTATAGCTGTCTGCAGACAGCGTATGTTTGTCAGAAGAAGGAGTAAATCATCCTTCCCGGAGGATTCTGGAGCGAGGTCGTTTGCCAGACCGAATTTATGTAAATTGCATCCTTATTTGTCTTCATGCCAACCTGTATTGTTTGCAGTGCATACATTTTCAGTCAACTACAGTTCATTTGCCCAGAACAAGGAGGTTTCGGTTTCAGGCAATATCAGGTATAAAATTTTTCAGACATCCGCTAGATTGAATGGATAACCGCATTGTAATAGAACCTGGTTCAAAGAGTAAAAATTATTGGAGCGACTTGTGGAAGTACCGGGGCTTGTTTTACTTCCTGGCCTGGAGAGATGTACTGGTGAGGTATAAACAAACCAGCATCGGTATAGCCTGGAGCGTGCTTCGTCCGTTGCTGACCCTTGCCGTGATGTGGTTTATAGGCTGGTTGTTCGGCGCTGCGGTGCCTGCCGGAGTTCCGCGTGTGCTGATGGTTTGTGCCGCTACCCTGCCCTGGCAGTTCTTCTCCGGGGCGTTTAGCGAAGCCAGCAACTCGCTCGTAGCCAACTCCAATTTATTGACCAAGGTCTATTTCCCACGGCTTATCATCCCTGCCAGTACCGTGATTGTTTGTCTGATAGATTTTTTTGTTTCTTTTATCATCCTTATTGTACTCATGGCGGTTTGCCGGTTTGCACCGGGCTGGAGGATCTGTTTCCTGCCCGTCTTTTTGTTCATTGCATTGGTTATAGCCATGGGAGCCGGTCTGCTCATCGCAGCCTTGAATGTAAAATACCGTGACTTTAAATACATCGTTCCATTTATCGTTCAGTTTGGGGTCTATGTTTCTCCGGTTGCCTTCAGCAGCGATTATATTTACGGGCATGTTGGGATACCTGCCAGTGTCAAGTTTATTTATTCCCTGAATCCCATGGTGGGTGTTATTGATGGGTTTCGCTGGTGTATTCTCGGCAATTCCATTTCCATTTATAGACCAGGCTTCATACTCTCAATCGGGTTGAGTTTTTTCTTTTTGATCTTAGGAATCTGGTATTTCCGAAAAATGGAAAAATCATTTGCAGACGTAATATGAGCCAAGCCATCATACAGGTAGAGCGCCTGGGAAAAGAATACATCCTGAACCATAAAGGAGCCGAAAGTTATACGGCCTTGAGGGATATTATCTCCAGTGGGGTTAAATCACTCTTCACAAAACGTCGCCCTCAAACAAATGATACCATCGAACTGTTCCGGGCCCTCCAGGATGTTTCGTTTGAAATCAATGCAGGCGACCGGGTAGGGATCATCGGAAGAAATGGAGCCGGGAAATCAACACTCCTTAAAATCCTGAGCCGGATTACCGAGCCTACCCAGGGAAGAATCACAATCACCGGCCGGGTAGCAAGTCTGCTCGAAGTAGGCACCGGTTTCCACCCCGAATTGTCGGGTAGAGAAAACATCTTTCTCAATGGCTCCATCCTGGGTATGAACCGGTCAGAAATTCAGGCCAAATTCGATGAGATCGTTGCCTTTTCGGAAGTGGAAAAATTTCTTGACACCCCTGTAAAACGATACAGCAGCGGCATGTATGTACGTCTGGCCTTTGCTGTGGCCGCGCATCTGGAGCCTGAAATCCTGATTGTAGACGAAGTGCTTGCGGTTGGCGATGCCGCTTTCCAGAAAAAATGCCTGGGCAAGATGAAAGATGTGGCTGGTCAGGGGCGTACGATTTTATTTGTGAGCCACAACATGGAAGCCGTTCAAAAGCTTTGTACAAAGGGCATTTTACTGCACCAGGGTAAACTCATTGATCAGGGCCCGATCGATCAGGTGACCCAGAAATATATGGAAGGAGGTGATACTGCACTCGCAGTGTACCAGATTCCGCTTCCAAAAAACCCAGATGATGGATACGGGTATGTGACCCGGGTCCAAATAGAAAATGAAGCAGGCCGGCCATCGACCGAAATACCGGTGGGTGCAAACTGGCAGGTGCGGGTGTTTTATAAACTCAATAAACCGGCCCCCCATTTTGTTGCCGGGTTGGGTATCGTTACCCTCTTTGATTTTGCAGTGCGTACCTCCTGGAGCAAACCGGCAGACTCCCGCCCCGGCGAATACGAGGCGCTCTTTGTAAACAATGATCTGATGCTTGTAACAGGACAATACAAACTGGTCATCGGTTTATCTACCCAAGGCAGGGTGATTCAATATCTTGACAGTACGGTAAGCCTTTCAATCTCCGAAATCACGGCCCTGGGCGGAGAAGAACGCATCCTGAATGCCAGCAGCGGGTTGATCATCAACCCCATGCCCGTAACTATAAAAAACCTGAAATAACCCCCATGTTTTTCCCCGACCGAATTAAAAACATTCAACCCGGCGATCGCGTCCTTGAAATTGGACCCGGTTCTCATCCCTATCACCGCTCGGATGTGTTCCTCGAACTCCGGTACGAAAAAGTGGAAGAACGCACCGCCCAATTTGGACACACGCAGCAACTCGATACGCAAAAAGAAGTGGTGTTCTACGATGGGCGTGTATTTCCGTTTGCTGACCAGACTTTCGATTACATCATCTGTTCGCATGTGCTCGAGCATGTGGAGGATGTGGAGGCATTCCTGGCAGAAATTTTCAGGGTTGGACGTAAGGGATATCTGGAATACCCCCTGGCCTATTATGATTATCTCTATAACTTCGAGGTCCATCTGAACCTGCTCAAGTTCGACTATCCTGTTCTTCGGTATATGAAGAAAAACGAAACCTCGCTCGATACCTTCAAACCAATTCAGACTTTTTTTCTGGAATCGCTAAACAAGGGTTATGCCTCGCTTATTGAGAATTTGCTGCCCGAGTTTATGGAAGGATTTGAATGGGACAAACCCTTCGAAATCAAACGCACTTCTGTTCTGACCGATGTGCTCCGAAAACAAAACCTGTTGACCCGCTACAACGCCCCTGCCGCGCCTGATCCAGGCATCGGCTATCACATCAAGGCGATTATAAAAAAAATGCTTTTTATCAAACAACCCGGCCGATGATCATAACCAGGCTGAACGGTGGGTTGGGAAACCAGATGTTTCAATATGCATTTGGAAAAAGCCTTGCAGAAAACTTGCAAACACCTTTGAAGCTTGATCTTTCTGTTTTTGCAACACCTTTGGGATCAAGCCCCGACACCCCCAGAACCTACGAATTGAACCGGTGGAACACCCATGCCGAAATTGCCACCCAAACAGAGATTCAGCGTTTCGCACCACTCCGCGAAGGGAAAACAAGTTTCATTCAAAGGCTGTTCAAACACTCTTCCGATCTTGTTTATTACAAGGAAAAAAGATTCAGGTTCGATGCCGGCGCCTTTCAGTTGCAGGGTGCCGTTTATCTGGATGGATACTGGCAAAGCGAAAAATATTTTGCAGACCATGCTGATTCAATCCGTACCGCGTTTACCCCCCTTGCTGCCCTCCACGGGTTAAACAAGGAACTGGCATTCGAAATGGCCGACACCTGTTCGGTCAGCATTCATGTTCGGAGGAGCGATTATCAAAAAGACAAGACCACACTCGATTTTCATGGACTCTGTCCGCTAGCATATTACAAAGATGCGGTAGCCCTGCTCCGGCAGAAGTATAAGCATATCCACCTCTATGTATTTTCGGATGATCAGCAATGGTCGGCCGAAAATATTCAGTTCGATATCCCTACCACCCACATTGTTCATAACAGGGGTGCTGAGAGTTATCTGGACCTCTGGCTCATGAGCCGGTGCAAACACCATGTTCTTGCCAATAGCAGTTTTAGCTGGTGGGGAGCCTGGCTCAATGAAAACCCGTTGAAAACAGTGATCGCACCCCGCCGCTGGTTTGCGGGAACGGTTCCCGACACATCCGATTTAATCCCTGCTTCCTGGACATGTCTGTAAACGCCCCACTCATTTCGGTTGTGATGCCGGTTTACAACCGCGAGAAATACCTGGTTCTGGCTATTGATAGCATTTTGCAGCAAACGTTCCCCGATTTTGAGTTCCTGATCATCGATGATGGCAGCACAGATGCCAGCGCCTCCATTGTAAAATCATATCAGGATGAGCGCATACGCTTTATCCCGAACGCAAAGAATGAAGGCATCGTCTATACCATGAACAAAGGTATTCAGGAAGCACGCGGGCAGTTCATTGCACGCATGGATTCAGATGACATTGCACTTCCTCAACGGCTTGAAACCGAAGTTCAGGCCTTACGCGATCATCCCGAAGCGGCATTCGTTTCGAGCCAGATCACACAGATTGATGCACAGGGAACCGACAAAGGACCCTGGGCTCCCGAGCGTGCGGCAAGCACGTATGAACAGATCCGTGGCTTCATCCGGGCCGAGAACTACATTGCCAACCCCACTGTGCTGTTCCGGAGCGAGATCCTGAAAAAGTACAGATACAAAAAGAATCAGGAATTGTCTGAAGACTGGGACCTCTGGCTGCGAATGTTCTCTGCCGGCGAACGGATGTTTAAAATCAATGAAGTGTTGCTGAAGTACCGTATCCACGAACAATCGGTCACCACCCGGTATAACCTGAACGGGATTTATCTGAAAAAATCGAGGATCCAGCTTACCTATGTGTTTAACACATTGAGCAGGCTGCGTTTTAACGCGTTCGATTTCGGGATACTGAAAAATGGTGTCTTAAATTTCGCCAAACACCTGCTCAACCGGTTACATCCCAGTATGCTGGCTGCACTGAAACAGGTTAAGGCAACAGATCTTCGCAGACTCTGGCTTCAGTACAAGACCCTTAAGCGTCAATTAAATACATTCCCTGAAAATAAAAAACAGCTCTATTTCTTTTTCCCTTTTTACCACGTGGGCGGAGCTGAAAGAGTACATGCCGATATTCTCGAAGCGGTGCCTGATCAAAAACCCGTTGTTTTTATAACCAATGTTTCAGCAGGAGCTGGTTTTAAGGAACGGTTTTCTGAAAATGCACTTTTGCTTGATCTCTCATTGCTTTCCGGTTTTCCTTTTGTCAGGTCGCGGGTGATGAAGCTCCTGAGCGGGCATATCGGGAACAATGCAAATGCCACCGTTTTTGGCTGCAACTCGCTCTTTTATTACCACCTCCTCCCTGCCCTGCCGCCAAGTGTTACCTGTATAGACCTCGTTCATGCGTTTGTTCATCCCGATGAGCCCGGGCCGGAATACTGGAGCCTTCAGGTTGCTGAACGCCTGAAAGCACGGGTAGTGATCACAAAAAAAACAAAAGAGGACTTCGAAAGACTCTATAGGGCAAATAACCTGAATCCTGGGTTGATCGACCGGGTTGTCTACATCCCCAATTTTACAGAAATTCCGTCAGCGGTAGAGAAAACAAGGACCGGTTCACTGCGTGTAATGTATGTAGGACGGGGATCAGCCGAAAAACGGGTACACCTGGTAGGCCAAATAGCCCGCAAAGTTAAGACAGCTATGCCCCAAACAGAAATGACCCTGGTGGGCGACCTGGTTCAGGCCGTTCATCCCGAAGACCGGGTGTATTGCAATTTCACCGGTGAAATCAAGGAAACACGGGCTCTGCAAGAGCTTTACAAAAAAACCGATGTCCTGATTCTGACCTCCAGCCGCGAAGGCTTTCCGATGGTGATTATGGAGGCAATGGCTTTTGGGGTGGTTGTGGTAAGCACAGACGTAGGAGGTATTGCCGATCATGTGCAATCTGGAAAGAACGGTATACTCATACACAAACAGGATGAGGCCGAAATTGTAACCGGTTTTGTGGAAGCCCTCACCGGGCTGAATCAGGATCGGGCTCAGCTGAACCGGCTATCCGCCAACGCAGCTGAGTATGCCCGAACCCATTTTAACAAGGAACAATTCACGCAGGCATACCGGAAATTGCTCGGCGCAGAATCCTGAATGAAGATGGTCTGTCTGATGCACCCCCTGCTCCGGATCCAGACAAAACACTACTTTTGTTCCCCAATCAGGTTGTACTGAGCAAGCCTGGATATCAAACGCATGAAGCCAAAAGAGTTATTATTGAAAATGCCATTCGCCCGTTATGGCATGCATCTGCACAACAACCAGGTGAAACGTAAAACACGTAAAGCCGATACCGAAACATTTAAAAAACAATTTGCAGCGTTCTCCTCGGCATCAGACCCTGCCCGCTTTTCAGTGCGTTGGGAAGACTGTTTCCCGATACTCGACGAAAAAACCGTGGAGACCAATTTCGACCGGCACTACATTTATCACACAGCCTGGGCTGCCCGTTGTCTGGCCGAAACAAAACCGGGGAAACATATCGACATCTCTTCCAAGCTTTATTTCGCCGCTCTTTGTTCAGCCTTTGTGCCTTTTGAATTTTATGACTTCCGCCCCGCTAATCTTCAGCTCGGGAATCTCGCCTGCAAATCGGCTGATCTGACAAAACTACATTTCGAAACCAATTCAATCTACTCGCTTTCCTGCATGCATACTGTTGAACACATCGGGCTGGGAAGATATGGAGATGAACTCGATCCGTCGGGCGATTTGAAAGCTATGGCCGAGCTACAACGTGTCCTGGCCCCTGGCGGGAACCTCTTTTTTGTAGTCCCGGTAGGCAAACCCAAATTGATGTTCAATGCGCACCGTATCTATGCCCATCAACAGATTGTCAGCTATTTTAATGAATTAAAATTGGTGAAGTTTACGCTCATCACCGAGAATTTTGCGGATGGAGGACTTTTGGATAATCCCCCGCTTGAATTCACAAATGCCCAGGACTATGGATGCGGGTGTTTTTGGTTTACAAAAGAAAAAGCCTGATCCATTTCCAGATCAGGCTTTTCAGTTATTTATTCTCCTCTGAGAGTTTTACTTCGCAAAATTAACAGCCCTCGTTTCCCTGATCACCGTAACTTTTACCTGACCGGGGTAGGTCATCTCCGTTTGGATTTTCTGAGCAATATCGAACGACAATTTTTCTGCATCCTTATCACTCACCTTTTCACTTCCTACAATCACCCTTAACTCACGCCCGGCCTGAATGGCATAGGTCTTTTCTACACCTGGGTAAGAAAGCGCCAGGCTTTCGAGGTCTTTCAAACGTTTGATGTATTGCTCAGCAATTTCGCGGCGTGCACCTGGGCGGGCTCCTGATATAGCATCGCATACCTGGATGATCGGGGCAATGAGGGTAGTCATTTCCACTTCGTCGTGGTGGGCTCCGATGGCGTTACACACTTCGGGTTTTTCCTTGTATTTTTCAGCCAGTTTCATGCCCAGGATGGCATGTGGCAATTCAGGTTCGTCGTCGGGTACCTTACCGATATCATGCAGCAGACCGGCACGTTTGGCCATTTTAACATTCAGACCCAGTTCGGTGGCCATGATGGCACACAGGTTAGCAACCTCCCGGCTGTGTTGCAACAGATTTTGACCGTAGGAGGAGCGGTATTTCATCCGCCCTACCATGCGTATCAGTTCGGGGTGAAGACCGTGTATGCCTAAGTCAATACAGGTGCGTTTACCGGTTTCGATGATTTCTTCCTCAAGCTGTTTCTTCACCTTTTCAACCACCTCTTCCACACGCGCCGGGTGGATTCGTCCATCGGTCACAAGCTGGTGAAGGGCCAGACGGGCAATTTCTCTTCTGACCGGATCAAAACCGGAGAGAATGATGGCTTCCGGGGTGTCATCCACAATAACCTCAATACCTGTGGCCGCTTCGATTGCACGGATGTTACGTCCTTCACGGCCAATAATCCGTCCTTTCATCTCATCACTTTCTATATGAAAAACAGAAACGGAGTTTTCGATGGCATGCTCGGTAGCTACACGTTGGATGGTTTGGATCACCACACGTTTGGCTTCCTTGCTGGCTGTAAGCTTGGCCTCGTCGATTACATCTTTAATCAGCACCATGGCTTCGGTCTTGGCTTCGGCTTTGAGCGATTCAACAAGCTGTGATTTGGCATCTTCGGCCGAAAGACCTGAAATTTTTTCAAGTTGTTCGACCTGCTTGCGGTGCGATTTCTCCAGCTCTTCTTTGCGTTTTTCGATCAGTTCGAGCTGATTGGTCATGTTTGCACGTACCGCATCGAGTTCGGTGTCTTTACGCTGGATCTGTTCTTGTTTTTGTGACAGACCTTGTTCCTTTTGTTTGATCCGGTTTTCAGCAGCTACCATCACCTGGTTTTTCTCGCTGATGGTTTTTTCATGTTCTGTCTTGAGTTGCAGGAATTTCTCCTTGGCCTGTAGCAAACGTTCATTTTTCAGGGCTTCGGCCTTCATTTCGGCTTCCTGAAGTTTCAGCAAGCCCTTTTTCTCCAGTGCATTTTTAAGAACAGTAGACGAAATAAGAACTCCGATACCGATACCTACCAGCGCCATTGCGGCAATGATAACAATCGTGGTCATATCCATAGGTGGTGTTGTTTTAAGGGTGAAAAAAAATCCCGCAGTTTTACCTTTCCGGCACTGCCGGTCTGTATAAAAGCTACGGGAATATCTATTAAAAAGGGCCCAAAGACCCTATGAACAGCCTATTTTTCCTTGTCCAGGTGCTCCGAAATGACCTTTTCCAGCGAAACAATTTTGTCTGAGACCTCTTTATCGGTTATTGTCCGCTGTTCAGATTCAATGTATTGAGTCGCAAGTTGAAGACAACACATGGCCAATAAATCTTGTTTATCCTTAACCGCATAAGTCTTTTCAAAAAGCCCCATGCGTTCATTGATAAGCTCTGCCGCTTTTACAACCCCTTCTACTTCTTCTTTCTTTACATTGGGGCTGTAAATCCTTCCTCCGATATTGACCTGTACGCTTTTTTCGCTCATTTATCCGGTATTCCCCCTCTTTTTGTTAAAAGAGAAAGGTTTCTGCAACTATCTGTTCAGGAGAGCTATGCTTTTGTCGATTTCCCGTACCAGCTCATTTATTTTTAACTTAATGTCAGTAGTCTTTTCTGATTCCTGGTTTTCAAGAAGCGATTTTGCAAGCTTTAAGACTTGATGTTTTTCTTCCAGTTCTTTGAATTCCAGTTCTTTTTGTTGAATTTTCTCCAAAAGCTCCGAGTTTGTCTGACGCAGTTGCTCGTTCTCTTCCAAAGCCTTACTGTGCAAATGTATTAATTTTTGTGCTTTGCTTTCTAAATTGCCGACTATTTCGTGTAATTCGTTCATCTGGTGATATTTATGCCTTTTCTCTGATACAAAAATAACTCCCAACCACCGAAGATATGAACCAGGTGTAAAAAAGATTTTAACAATCAGGGCTTTATAAGTAGAAAGCAGCGAATATTGAGGGAAATTATGAAACCAGTCTATTTATACTTCCTGTTATTTCTTTGTTCAACATCTTTTGGACAGACTTATCCCAAAGATTATTTTCGCTGTCCGCTCGATATCCCCATTTCCCTGGCCGGTAATTTTGGTGAAATGCGCCCCAACCACTTTCATGCCGGACTCGATATGCGTACCGGACGGGAGGGCCTGAAAGTACATGCCTCGGCCGATGGATATGTTTCTCGGATCAAGATCTCGACCTCCGGTTATGGCAAGGTTATTTACCTGACCCATCCCAATGGCTTTGTAACGGTGTATGGTCATCTGAGCCGTTTCAACGGGGCAATAGACAACTATGTGCTGGAAGCCCAGGCGAAGAACGAATCAGCCGAAATTGAAGTATTCCCTAAACCAGGCGAACTTCAGGTACTCAAAGGCGATATCATCGCCTTTTCTGGCAACACCGGTAATTCTGGGGGGCCTCACGTGCATTTCGAAATACGCGATGCAAAAACAGAATTTCCCATCAATCCACTGCTTTTTGGGTTGAATGTGCCCGATACGGTAAAACCAAAGATAAAACAGCTCGTAGTTTATCCGCTGACGGGGTCCTCCAGCGTGAATGGCGCTTCGGCCCCCATCAGAATCCCTGTTTCGGGAAAAAACGGAAATTATTCGGCAACAAATCCATCTATACTTAAAACAAGCGGGCCCATCGGTCTGGGAATTGAAACAAGCGACCGGGAAAACACTCCGGGAGGTGATAACCAGGTGTATTCCATTGAACTTACCCTGGATTCCAAACGGGTGTTTTATTACGAAATGAACACCTTTGGCTTCGACGAGACCCGGTATGTAAATGCCCATCTGGATTATTCGGGCATGAAACAACATGGGGCGCATGTCCAGCGCTGTTTCCTGGTAAAAAACAATAGATGCAGCATCTATAAAGAAGTGGCAGATAGCGGCAAGATCCTCATTCCGAAAGACGGAAAAAAGCACCGGCTCGGGTTTGTTGTAAAAGACATGAACGGAAATACCGCGACTGCTGAAGTCATTGCCCTGGGAAGCGAAAACCCTGCCCCATCTGTCTCTGAAAAACCCTTGCAATCCTGTAGAAAAGCATTCAGGCTCGAAAAAGATGATTTCAGGATCGATATCCCTGCCAATGTGTGTTATGAAGACTATCCGTTTAAGTATGCAATCCTAAAACCGGTTTTAGCCAATGCCGTTTCAATGAAATATCAGGTTGGGGATGAAAACCTGCCCTTGCAGGATGGAATCACCCTAAGCATCCCAACAACAGATCATCTTTCAAGTACTCAAACCGATAAAGCCGTGTTGGTAAAGATTGAAGGCAATGGCAAGACCGTTTACGAAGGCGGACACTGGGGCAGTGGGTGGATGACAGGAACGGTAAAAGAGTTTGGGGCCTACACGGTTGTTACCGATGTCACCCCGCCGGCATTAGGCCTGAAAGTACCGGTTTCGTCTGGTGGAAAAGTTGTCCTCAAAAAAGGAAAACAAATCAGGTTTACTGTAAGCGACAACCTGAGCGGGGTAAAAATGTATAAGGCGTTATTGGATGGGAAATGGATTTTAATGGAATATGAACCCAAATTATGTCTGCTCTTCATCAATACCGATGTGGCAGGTTTCACTCCGGGCGAACATCTGCTCCAAATCCATGTAGAGGATGAGGTCGAGAACAGTACGGAGCTAAAAATCAGGATTGTAATTGATTAGTGCCGTTGGCTTCAACAGGTTTCTGTTTGGAAGAAAAAGCTCAGAACCGGGAAGTCCGTTTGAAGATCTGGCAAAACAATCAGGCTTCACCGGGGGTATACAAACTCCGTAGTCTCCTCCTTTATTTTCACCGGACGTATTTCGATCTTCGCAGTCAAGCTGTATGAAAATTCGGGGTTTCCCTTGGCAAGCGCTATGGCTTCATGCAGGTCGGATGCCAGGATGCGGTAAGAGCCCACAATTTGTTCGGTAATTTCGGTATAGGGGCCTTCCCTGAACATCCCAGGGGTTCCCGTAATCATGACACCTTCTCTTTTCAATGGTTGTGCCGCGAGGAGGTTTCCATTTTTTTTGAGGGTTTCGATATATATTTCGCAGTCTTTCAGAAACTGCTGATGCTCTTCAGGGCTTAAGCCAGCCTTGGAATCGCCTTTGTTACGGATAAGGAACATGAATTCTTTCATTTTTCACAAGATAGGGATACAAAAATACGTTTTTTGGATTTTGAAGATCTGATTCCGTATTTACATTCTGTTATCAGAATTTGATCTCAAAGTCAAGTACATTCCAAAATCCTTTGTCTTGAATCCTCTCGCTCCGCTTCCTGAGAGATAATCAATACATTTGCCGCCATGAGAATAGACATCATCAGCGTCGTACCAGGGTTGCTCGAAAGCCCTTTTGGGTTTTCGATCCTGAAAAGAGCCATCGATAAAAAGCTCGTTGAGATTAACGTCATCAACCTGCGCGATTATGCCACCAGCAAACACAAAACCGTGGATGACTACCCCTATGGAGGAGGAGCGGGTATGGTGATGATGATAGAACCCATCGACCGGTGTATCTCGGCCCTACAGGCCGAACGTACCTATGACGAGGTGATCTATCTGAGCCCAGACGGAGACCTCCTCGATCAGCCCATGGCAAACAGGATGAGCAGCTCCAAAAACCTGATCATGCTTTGCGGTCATTACAAAGGGGTAGATGAGCGGGTACGAAAACACCTCATTACCCGTGAAATATCCATAGGCAACTACGTGCTTTCGGGAGGAGAACTTGCTGCTGCCGTACTTTGCGATACAATTATACGGCTCATACCCGGGGTCTTATCCGATGAAACGTCTGCCCTTTCCGATTCCTTCCAGGATAATCTCATCGCCCCTCCGGCATATACCCGCCCGGCTGAGTATAACGGGCTCAAAGTTCCTGACATCCTACTCTCTGGAAATACACCCGAAGTAGAGAAATGGAGACATGAACAGAGCCTGGAGCGTACGCGGGACCGGAGACCGGAGTTATTGAGATAAGTGAAGATCGCTGAGGCAAGGTTATAAACGGGAATTTCCATTTCTCCTTTGCAACGAACATAGTTAACCAAACACTGTTTTTCAGATGAATTATCCCAGATCCTGAATGCCTGATTCAGGCAGAGGGCAGTACCCCTTCCAGAACACGATTGTATAGAAGAATGCAGACTCTAAATTACGTTCAAATCAGGGAAGGCTTCCTCTTAGATAGACTTCTTTGCTGCAAATTGCCAGGAAAACACCTTTCTTTTCACAATTATCAGGATATCGTAATCTTATTATTTGCCTGAATGCAGCTGCACCCGGATGATAATGGGTTATTTACACATTTATTTGATAAATAAAGCTCATTTCTTTCCTCCCTTCCAAAAAAAGCCTACATTTGCAACCCATTTTGGAGAACTTAAACACGACAGCCATGAACGCAAACATCTTAAATTTCATACACGAACAACTCGGAAATAAGCCTAAACTGCCTGTTTTCAAAGCAGGCGATACGGTTACCGTACACTACAAAATCAAGGAAGGCGATAAAGAACGCGTTCAGCAGTTCCAGGGTGTGGTGATTCAACGTAAAGGTATTGCCGCTACCGAGTCATTCACAGTTCGTAAAATTTCAAACGGTGTTGGTGTAGAGCGTATCTTCCCCGTTACATCCCCTTTTATCGATAAGATCGATGTAAACAAATCGGGTATCGTACGTCGCGCACGTATATACTACATGCGTGAGCTTACCGGCAAGAGCGCACGTATTGCCGAAAAGAAAAATTACACCACGGCCAAAGAAGTTACACCTGCTTAATCAGTATTCCCCTTTTTATAAAAAAACCCACTGCTTACCCAGTGGGTTTTTCTTTGAACCGTATTTTCGTATCTTTCTGTACGCTCTATGTCTCACCTGCTCCAAACATACAAAACGGCGGCCCTCTTTCTGGCGGAGACAGAGCAGTTGCTCCTGAGACATGAGCTGGAGAACAATCTTGTTCTGGGTATTGCCTGTGGCATGAAACACAGCGAAATTCCGCACCCGGACATGAATTTTGTGACGATCAGAAAAGACGGATCCATCAGGCTCTTTGCATTGACAAGAAATTCAAAGGCCATCCTGAGCGGCGCAGGTTGCGATCAGACCTGTCTTGAACTGCTTAAAACACATTATCGGCAATGCGGCATCCGGCTGAATGGGGTGATGGGCGAAGAAACGCTTGCCAAGTCGTTTTCGGAATTATTCATTGTTTCGCCAGCGCCTTCCCGCAAACTGA
This sequence comes from Bacteroidota bacterium, assembly GCA_013289095.1. Classification (GTDB taxonomy): domain Bacteria; phylum Bacteroidota; class Bacteroidia; order Palsa-965; family Palsa-965; genus Palsa-965. Next base: position 24,977 of record JABDAO010000009.1, read on the forward strand.
TCCTGCATGAACTGATGCGGGTGAATAATCTTAAACCTTCACCAGGCGAGCTTATCCAGGCAGAATCAATTCACCTTGAACTTGCCAGTACATGGCTCTATCAATTTTTTCTCGAATCAAATACCTATCCGGTCCGTTCTGAGGCCGAATGCCGGTCGGAAGCCGTGATGCGAATCGAACGGAATGATCTTTGGTTCTGGGTTGTTGACGGGGAAGTGAGAAGCATGGCTGGCACTGTTCGCAAAACCCACACGGTGGCTTTTCTCGGACTGGTCTATACGCCCGCTGATCTCCGTGGAAAAGGATATGCGAGTAGTTGTGTTCAATTCCTGAGCGCCCATCTTTTGAAAACGGGGTTTCAGTCGTGTGGTTTGTTTACCGAAAAATCAAACCCTGTCTCGAACCGTATATACCAGCGTATTGGGTATGTGCCATCTGTTGAATTCGACGACATTCAATTTGTGTTCTAACTGCTGCGGATGATAAAAAAGAAGCTTTCCCTCTATCTGATGTCCATCCTGTATACTATAGCAGGCATGTTGCATTTTATTGTCCCCGGTTTCTACCTCAAACTGATGCCGGTTTGGATGCCTGTTCCCACACTGCTTATACTCCTCAGCGGGGTTGTTGAATTGGCGTTGGCCGGCATGCTGCTGGTTGAGAAGACCCGTACAACCGCAGCATACCTTATCACAGCCATGCTGGTGGTGTTTTTCTTTCTGATCCATCTTCCACAGACCATCCTATTTTACCAAACTCAGAACCCTTACCTTTTGCTCAGTATACTCCGTTTGCCCGTTCAGGTTCTGCTCGTTGGATGGGCGTTCTCATTCCAGAAAACAGACAAGCCTGCTCTGCCCGACAACGTGGGCAATCAATAGTTGTTTTTGTTTACGGAAGGATCCTTTTCATAAAGTACTCCACTCAATTCCCTTTTTTAACAACAACAGGGTCTTTTCTTCCGCTGAGCCGGGTTGTGTCTGATGATCATACAACCAGGAAGCAGTCTCGGGAAGGCTCATCAGTATAGACTCGGTTCTGCCATCTGTATCGAGGCCAAAACGCGTGCCTTTATCATAAACAAGATTGAATTCAACATACCGGCCTCTGCGCAGCAGTTGCCACTGTTTTTGGGTATCGGTATAGGCAAGATCCTTTTTCTTTGCAACCAGCGAGGTATAAACAGGCAGAAATGTATTCCCGATTTCCTGAACGAAACCAAATAAGGCTTGTTTACTCAGACTGCGTGTTGCATCCAGGCGGTCGAAGAAGATACCGCCTATGCCACGGGTTTCTTTGCGGTGCGGAATATAAAAATAATCATCGGCCCATTTTTTGAATTCAGGATAGAACGAGGAAAGGTGTTTATCGCAGGAAGCCTTCAATGTTTTGTGAAAAAAGGCTGCATCCTCAGGAACAACATAATGTGGGGTAAGGTCTATTCCGCCTCCAAACCACCACTGCCCGTTTGTCATTTCAAAATAACGCACATTCATGTGTATGATCGGAACGAGGGGATTATTGGGATGAATCACAATGGATACTCCGGTGGCATAAAAATCGGAAGCGGACAGATTCAAGGCTTTGAGGATAGCATCCGGGGTTGGCCCGTACACTGCTGAATAATTGACGCCACCTTTTTCGAAAACACCCCCATGCGAAATCACCCGGGTTCGTCCTCCCCCGCCCTTCTCCCGGATCCAGAGATCTTCGCGAAACAATGCTTTTCCGTCTGCCTGTTCAAGACCTGCGCAGATTCGGTCCTGCAGACCCATGAACCAATCAGCGATTTCTTCCTTTGTCAGAACTGCCTGTGTGTTTGACATACGTTGTCGTTTATTCGTTCAATCGTTTCGTAGCGTACCCGGAGAAGAATGATTGCCAGCAAGCGCGTGTACAGATCACTTGGCCCTGACCAGCTTAAAATCCTGTATCATCACCAGGTTTACCGCTTTATTTTCACATCCGCTTTCGGGAGAAGTCTGGTAAAGATCTATTGCTGATTGTGTACCGCTGGTCTTGAGCCGGGTGATCCTTTTTTGAAAATTGATCCCATATTCGCGCAGGGCTGTGAAGTAAAACAGACCTGCATCATATCCCTGAAATGCATACGTAGCAGGCTCAGTACTCGTGAGTATCCTGAAGTTTTTGATGAAGTTCACCGTGTTCTGATCATCATAGCTTACAAATGAATTCACGGCATAATGCAACTGCAGCTTATCCAGGTACTCGTAATCGAGGTTCGAGAATCCGCTCCAGCTTTGCATCCCAAAAACAACAATCTGGTATTTGTCGAGCAGTGTATTAAGCGCCCTCAGCAGATCGGTGATATAGGCCTGGCTGTTCGATGGTATAACAAGCACATTTACCTTGGTGGATGATAGGAATTTCGCAAAACCCTCCGAAGCTTTTATCTGCCTCAGTGTATCTCCCCCTCCTGATACCCTGGCAAGTTCAGAAAACCGTGCCGAGAAGATAGCGCTATATGGAGCCTCTTTCGGGTTGCTGTTGCTAACCAGGATCACATTCTGGCCCTTGTAGCTGCGTGCAATAAAAGCTGCTTCACCCTCCAGTTGGGTAGTAACCGAAGGGATCATTTTGCTGACCTGAGGGTTATTGAGCAATACCTTGTTCTGTTGCATGAGCGGGGAAACAATGGCAATGTTGTTTTTGTGGGCAAACTTTGCCACAGTCATGAAACAGGAACCCGAAAGCGGACCGATGATCAGGTTCATACTCACCAGTTCAGGTTTATGAAGAAGTTCCTGAAGCTTTGCCGAATCGCCATCGTCGATATCATATACAAACAGCTCGACACCGAGACCCGTTTTTTTCAGCGAATCCATGGCAAGTCTGAAACCCTGGTAGAACTGAATGGCCAATTCTGATTTTGAAGGGATAGCCAGCTGATCTCTTGAATATTTATCAGGGTCGGTATTATCGCCCGCGTCGGCATGAAAGGGGGCAAAAAAAGCTACCCGGTATTTGTCTTTTTTTTCAAGCGAAAAAAGCGTGTCAGCCGGAACGATCGGAACAAGGTGTTCGGTTGTTGCAGGAGTTTCTTTTTCAGCGACCGGTGCATTCTCCTTTTTTACGACTACCGGCGTTTGATCATTTTTCACGATTGGGGCCGGCTGATCTGAAACAACCGGTGTGGGGTTTGGCGCCCCCGTTTTATCTCTCGGTGCAGGGATCTTGAGAAGCTGTCCGGCTTTTAACCCGTCTTTGAGTTCGGGGTTCAGGATTTTCAGATCGTCGATCGAAACATCGTACAATTTTGAGATCGAATAGAGTGTCTGACCAGGTTCTGTTTTATGTGTTTTAGGCTTGGTGGAGTCGTAGCTGCTTTTGAGCGATTTGAGATAGGGAATATGAAGCACATCACCCACTTTAATCCCGTCTATCGCAGCCGGGTTTTCGATCACCAGATCGTTCACGGTAAGCGCATAGGCCTTGGCAATGGAATGCAGCGTCTGCCCTGCCTCAACGCTGTGGATATAATATTTTTTTTCTCCTATTTTTTCAATACGCGTGCTCTTGACTACTTCCTGCGCTTGAATTGTTGCGTTCGGAAAAAGGAGCAGGAAAGCAAGGAAGAGGATAAGATGAAATGATCGGATTACCGGTTTCAAGGACGAATGCTTAAGAATTTGTTCCGTATTGTGTTTTACTCCCATTCGATTGTTGCAGGCGGTTTAGAGCTGATATCGTACACAACCCGGTTGATGCCTTTCACCTTATTGATGATTTCGTTGGATATCTTGCCCAGGAACGAATAGGGTAAATGACACCAGTCGGCCGTCATGCCATCGGTAGAAGTCACAGCCCTTAGCGCAATTGCATTTTCATAGGTGCGTTCATCGCCCATCACCCCTACACTTTGCACGGGCAGAAAGATAGCTCCGGCCTGCCATACGTCTTTATACAGATCGGCATCTTTCAGGCCCTGGATGAAGATATGATCCACGTCCTGAAGGATCGCAACTTTTTCGGGGGTGATATCCCCCAGTATCCTGATAGCAAGACCAGGGCCCGGAAAGGGATGCCGGTTGAGTATTTGTTCATCAAGCCCCAAGGTCTTTCCGACCCGACGCACTTCATCTTTAAAAAGCGTATTGAGCGGTTCCACAATTTTAAGTTTCATCTTATCAGGCAGCCCGCCTACGTTGTGGTGCGATTTGATTGTGGCAGAAGGCCCTTTTACCGATATGGATTCAATCACATCGGGGTAGATGGTTCCCTGTGCCAGCCATTTCACATCCTGTATCTGGTGCGATTCCTGATCAAACACTTCGATAAATGCATTACCTATTGCTTTGCGTTTCTTCTCCGGGTCTGTAATTCCTTTCAGATCGGCATAAAAACGGGCCCTGGCATCCACTCCTTTTACGTTCAGACCCATGTGCAGGTATGAATCAAGCACATTTTTAAACTCATTTTTACGGAGCAGGCCATTGTCTACAAAGATGCAAAACAGGTTCTTGCCTATTGCCTTGTGAAGCAACATTGCCGCCACACTGGAGTCAACGCCACCGCTCAGACCGAGCACGACTTTATCGTTTCCGAGTTGCTGCTGTAGATTTTTAACGGTGGTTTCCACGAACGAATCGGGGGTCCAGTTTTGTTTGCAACCGCAGATTTCGACTACAAAATTCCGAAGCAGGGCCATTCCTTCGCTGGTATGATACACTTCGGGGTGAAACTGAATGCCATAGGTTTTTTCGCCCTTTACCTGGAAACCGGCAACCGGCACATCGTGGGTACTGGCTACAATTTCGTAGTGATCGGGTATTCTGGCAATGGTATCGGCATGGCTCATCCATACCTGAGAATTGATGCCTATGGTTTTGAACAACTCGTTTTTGGCATTTACTGCCGAGAGGTTGGCACGTCCGTATTCACGCGTACTCGATGCCTTTACTTCGCCCCCGAATTTATGCGCCAGGAGTTGTGCTCCGTAACATACGCCTAGCAGAGGTATCTTTCCTTTAAACACAGAAAGATCGGGATTCGGCGATTCGGGATCACGCACCGAAAAAGGGCTTCCGCTGAGGATGACACCTTTGATATCGGATGTAATGACCGGGTATTTATTAAAGGGATGGATCTCGCAGTAAACATTCAGTTCCCTGACTCTTCGTGCAATCAACTGGGTATACTGTGAACCGAAATCGAGGATGAGAATGGTTTCTTGTGACATATGCCTGATTAGGAAGATCAAAGATAGGAAATAGGACGCTTGAAGGACGAGAAAAATACAAAAAGCCTCCCGATCTCCAACCGGAAGGCTCCTTATCATTCATAGCGATGCATGTCTTTATTGCTATTTCACCCCCACCACAAAAAACTCTGTCCTCCTGTTTTTTGCCCGGCCGGCCTCGGTCGAATTATCTGCCACCGGCACGGTTGCCCCAAAGCCTTTAAAGGCTGCAAGCTGGGTTTTAGCCACGCCCATCTTTTCGAGATTTTCGTACACGGTCAGGGCCCTGTCGGCGCTTAGGCTCTGGTTACTCTGGGCATTCCCCACATTATCGGTATGTCCGTAGATTTCGATCCGGATGCCCGGGTTTTCTTTGAGATAGGCGGCAAATTCTTCGAGCACTATTTTCGAACGCCCTTCGAGCTCGGCCGAGTTGGAGCGGTAATAAATATTGTTGAGCGTATAGGCAGAACCGGCCACCGCTTGTTTTACATCCATATCAAAAACGGTTGGCTTTGCCGATACACTATCGGCCGAAACGAGCTGTGAACTGAACGCCGCTCCCGGTTCTTTGATGGTGATGATAAAATCTTCCTTTTTCTTCATGTTCACCACCGCGGCATAGTGTCCTGTAAGGGTGTCGAGTACTACATCGGTTTTTGTTTTTGAATTGGTGCTTTTGATCTCCATCTTTACCTTTCCGGCCGTATGTCCCTCGCTGAGTTTAAGATCGCCCTGGATAAAGGCTACTTTTTGAGGCCGGGCTTTTTCGTAGAGCTCAAACGAATAGATGTCATACCCGCCCATACCGGGATTTTTCTGATGCAGGTTGCTGGCAAAATAACCGTAATGCCCATCGGTGCTGACAAAGAAACCCAGATCGTCGCTCGGGGTATTGATGGGTATGCCTATGTTTTTGGGGTCTTCCCAATTCCCTTTGTCGTCTTTACGGACGTAGAAAATATCCTGTCCGCCTACTCCCGGCAATCCGTCGGAAGAAAAATAAAGTGTTTCGCTGTCGGAGTGAATAAACGGTGTTTTTTCCTCCCCCTTCGTATTGATCTTAGGGCCCAGGTTCACAGGCACATCCCATTTGCCATCAGCCTTTTTGTGCGACATCCAGATATCTGATCCTCCAAACCCACCGGGGCGGTCGCTGGCAAAGTACAGGGTTTTGCCATCGGCCGAGATGGTTGGCTGCGAATCCCAGGCCTTGGGGTCGTTTATCGGATATCCGCAGTTTTTAATTTCTCCCCATTCGCCATCCACCTTGTCGCAATAATAAATATCAAAGTTGGGCATTTCTCCACCCTCGTCTTTACCAATGGTAAAATACATGTGCTGATTATCGATCGAGACGGTAGCCCCGCCCTGATTATCGTAGGTATTAAAGGGAGCGGGCAATTTTTCTCCTTCGCTGAAATTACCATCCTTGCCGCGGTGGCTGCAGCAGAACTGTTCAACAAGCTTATCGCTTTGATAAGCCTGACCGAAAGAGGCAACCGTGCCACGGCGGATAAAATACATCTGCGCGTCATCGGGGGTAATGATGCCCAGGTATTCATCCTTGGGGGTACATATACCCGGCACCGGCTTTGGATCAAAGGGCACGATGTTCTTTTTCAGGTCATCATACACCCTGGCATAGCGTATCATCTGGGAGGCATTGCTTTGAAAGAATTCAAAATCCTTGCTGTATTTCTTGGGGTCGTCGTCTTTAAAGTCGAGGTACTTCTGGAGGTATTTAATGGCTTCGGGATAATTTTCTTCTTCGTAATAGTTAAAACCAACATAATAAAACGGATCGGAATGAAACGTAGGGCAGATCTCTATCACTTTCAAAAAATCAGGCACGGTGGGCTTATACGATTCCTGATGCAGGTTTGCTACAGTCAACGCGATAGTGGCCAGTTTATAATAGGCTTCCACATACTCCGGATCAGCCTCAATGGCCTTATGGAGGTAATCGATGCGGTCTTCGCGTTTGTATTTTTTATTGTCGCACCCTTTCTCGTAATACTCCAGGGCCTTTTTATCATCGGCATGGTGGCATTTGTCTTTCTCATCCTGGCCGAAGCTATGCAAAGAAATGAACAGTGCTGCTACAAGGATGCAGAGCCGTTTAAACAGTAGTTTCATGGCTGTTGATAGCTGTTAAATGCGATTCTCTAGTCAAATTTTAGCGGTCCGCCCCCGGAGCAGATGATCGGCCAGGACAAGGGCCGTCATCGCCTCAACGATAGGCACCGCCCTGGGCAAGACACAGGGGTCGTGACGTCCGCGACCTGTGGTTGTAACCGCTTCGCCCTTTTCATTTACCGTTTGTTGTTCCTGCATGATGGTTGCCACGGGTTTGAATGCCGTGCGAAAATAAATGTCTTCCCCGTTGCTGATCCCACCTTGTATACCACCCGAACGGTTGTGCGAAGTGCCTATCTGGTTTCCTTTCAGAATAAATGCATCGTTGTGTTCAGAACCTTTCATTTTTACCCCGTCAAAACCGCTGCCGTACTCAAAGCCTTTTACAGCATTGATGCTGAGCATGGCTTTTCCCAGATCGGCATGGAGTTTATCGAATACGGGTTCGCCCAGACCGGCAGGCACGCCGGTTGCAAAACAGGTGATGACCCCGCCAATGGTATCGCCATCCTTACGTACCTGTTCTATTTTCCGGATCATCAGTTCGGCAATAAGCAGATCGGGGCATCGAACGGCATTTGTCTCGGTAAGCTCCTGATTAATTTCGAGATAACTCTTCATCAGACATATATCGCCTACCTGCGAAGTATACGCATGTATTTCTATTCCTGATTTTCGCAAAAGCAATTTCGCAATGGCGCCGGCAGCAACACGGGCTACGGTTTCGCGTGCCGATGAACGGCCCCCGCCACGGTAATCACGCTGTCCATATTTTGCATCATACGTATAATCGGCATGCGAGGGGCGATAGACATCTTTAATATGCTGATAATCGGCGCTTTTCTGGTTTTCATTGCGAACCACAAAACCGATGGATGTACCGGTGGTTTTTCCTTCGAAAATACCCGAAAGAAATTCAACCGTATCGGGTTCCTTGCGTTGGGTAACGAGGTGACTTTGCCCCGGTTTTCGACGATCCAGTTCTGACTGAATGTATGCAAGATCTATTTCAAGCCCGGCAGGGCAACCGTCAACAATCCCGCCAATGGCAGTACCATGCGATTCACCAAAAGTATGGAGCCTGAAGTGTTGACCAATGCTGTTGCCTGACATAGGATGTAAAAATAGGGTTTTTAAATGATCCGATTTCAGCCCAACGATGGGAATTGAAATGCCTTTGTGCTTTCCGTTGCCTGCAGCCGTTTATCCCGCTTCATGCAACAGAGACACGCATTCGCGCTCAATAAGCCATCAGCACTGCCGGCCCGCGGGATAACCGCCTCCCGATATCTGTCGGGACTATCTGGACGCGCACAGGCCTAACGCGCTTTGCATTAGCCTGTTGCAAGGCTAATGCAAAATCCCCGTTTATCCATTATTTTTTTTGATCTTTGATGTTTGCAGAACCGGGTGAAATAGGTGCATCTGCTGACCTGGTATCTGATCACTGCTAATCGTCTGAAAAACATGAAACTCCTCATCAAAAATATCAAGACCCTGGCGCAGGTACACGACAGACCCATTAAGTTCCTGGCAGGCCCTTCGATGAAAAAGCTGAAGACAATCAACAATGCCTGGCTGGCAATAGAAAATGGTAAGATAGCCGGCTTGGGATCGATGAAAGATTGGGAAGGCATCAGCGACTGGACCGATCTGGAGGTGCTCGATGCCACCGGCAAAATGGTTTTGCCTTGCTGGTGCGACTCGCATACTCATCTTGTTTATGCCGGCAGCCGGGAAGGCGAATTTGCCGATCGTATTAAAGGAATGAGTTACGAAGAGATTGCAGCCCGCGGAGGAGGGATCCTCAACTCAGCCCAACGCCTCCGGCTCGCCTCTGAAGATGAGCTGGTTGAAAGCGCCCAAACGAGGCTGGATGAAATCATCAGCCAGGGCACAGGCGCTGTGGAAATAAAAAGCGGTTATGGCCTCAGCGTAGAATCTGAACTTAAAATGTTGCGGGTTATCCGTACGCTTAAACAAACCAACGCGGTGGCTATCCGTTCCACCTTTTTGGGGGCCCATGCCGTTCCTCCTGAATTTACCGGACGCAAGACCGATTATATCAAGGTGCTCATCCAGGAGCTTATGCCCGAAATACAAAAACAAAAACTGGCCGATTATTGCGATGTGTTTTGCGAAAACAACTATTTCACCCCCGACGAGACAAAAGAAATACTCGAAGCCGGAAAAAAACACGGCATGCGGCCAAAGGTTCATGCCGAGCAGCTGAGCAATTCGGGGGGTGTACTGGCCGGAGTAAAGTGCGGCGCCGTGAGTGTAGATCATCTGGAGTATGTGGGCGATGCCGAAATCGAAGCCCTCGGCGATTCGGGCACCATGCCCACGATCCTGCCAGGCGCAGCGTTTTTTCTTTCCCTGCCCCATCCTCCGGCCCGCAAAATGATCGATGCCGGTTTGCCCCTGGCGCTGGCAAGTGATTACAACCCGGGGTCGAGCCCAAGCGGGAACATGAACCTGATGATCAGCATTGCCTGCATACAATACCACATGACCCCCGATGAAGCAATCAATGCAGCCACCATTAACTCGGCCTACGCCATGGGGCTGCACGAAACGCACGGAACAATAGCGGTTGGGAAAACAGCAAATGTGTTTATCACCAAAGAAATTCCTTCGATTGCTTTCATCCCCTATTCTTTCGGAAGTAACCTGATCGAGACCGTGATCCTGAACGGTAAGATTGCGTTTAACAGTTAAGAATGACTCGTCTCCCGGCCCTTATCGCTCTCCCGAATGCATGCCTTCGTGCAAAAGCCAGAACAACAGCAGGCAGGGGTTTGACGCTTGTCGGTTGTGCGACCCCAAAGGGGGCGCACGTAAGATAGCATGTCAGGAATCAGGTATAATGGCAGATTTTCAATTTTCATCCTTCGTTCAAGAGGCAGAGGCAACTACATTTGAAAACCGATTCAGGAAAAAATATCCGGGCTTTAACCAAATGCCCATTGCCTATGACCTTTAACCGCCGACAGCTTATTTATTGCATCACCGCGCTTGCTTTCCTGAAGATTGTGTACCTGATCCTGGCAAAACCCGCCGTTGGTTTGTTCGAAGACCATATCATGGCCGTAAACCTGATGCAGACCGGCGAACTTTTTTTTAATTGGGATGGGGTCAATAACCATACCTATCAGTTCCCGGTTTATCCATTCCTCATTTCCCTCATTTATCATCTGGTTGGAATTGTGCCATGGGTTGCCTGTATGTTTCATGTCGTACTGAACACCGTTACGGCTTTCCTGCTTATCCCGGTGTTCTCCTTCTTCCTTCGGCAGTTCAGGCTCCCTGTTTATTTCGAAAACAAGGTCAGTGCAATTAGCTTTTGGTCGGTCCTGCTCTTTTCATTGCACCCCGGCATTGCGTGTTATGCCATGTTCAAGATCCACCCATTCAGTCTGGATCTGTTGATGCTGGTACTTCCCCTGTATTTTACATCCAGGTATTTTACCCGCCGGTGTGTCGCAAACCTGATCCTGTTTTGTCTTTCTGTTTCTCTTTCTGTTCTTACACGCGCTACCTTGCTTGTTTCGGCAATTCCATTCTTTCTTTTGTTTCTTGAACAACAGGGGTTTCTGAAAACGGTCAGGGCCGGTCTGGTTTTAACGCTGGTTATGACATTGGTCTGCGGCCCCTGGCTTTTTCGGAATTACCGACAGGATGGCATCACCGGTTTTAGCTCTATGGGGGGAATGACTATCTGGAAAGGCTCCAACCCCCAATCCGAAGGCAGCAATTACCTCGATAACGGCAACTATTGTTACACCCTCCTGGGCCCTCATGCCACAGATACACTCATCACGCTCAGTGTAAAAGAACAGGACCTGTATTACCGCAGTCTTTATCTGAAGAATGTACGCGCCAACCCCATGGGGCAGGTACGCTTATACTTTGTTAAACTCCGCAATTTCTGGTTGTTTCGATCTCAGTTCGGGGGTGAATATGGCCCCCGGATGAAACAGGTCATCCCCTTTTATCAGATCCTGTATCTGATCCTGCTTGGGTTGAGCATTTTTGCTTCAATCCAGATCGGGAAGCGTAGTTTGCTTCTGTTGATTATCCCCCTCCTGCTATCCCTCGAACAAAGCATTTTTTATGTCGAAACCCGCCATAGGTTGATTATTGAGCCTTGTCTGATATTTATGGGATGTATCGGGTTTGTTTATCTGGTTCATGCTTTTAAAAAGACAAGGCAGGCCTAAAAGTGTGGTGAATGAGGAACGTGTTCTGCCTGAATGACCAAAAGCTATCGTAAAAAATGCGAAAAGAGTCCTATTCAGGCTGATTGCTATAGAGATCATGCCTGTTGCTATAGCTTCAGGCATGATCTCTATAGTATTCAGGCCTGTTGCTATAGCAATCAGGCCTGACGCTACAGCAATCTGGCCTGATGCTATAGCAACAGGCCCTATTGTTACAGTGATCTGGCTGATTGCTATAACAATCTGGCTATTTGTTGTAGCAATCAGGCCTGTTGCTATAACAATCAGCCATTTGTTATCGTGATCAGGCCTGTTGCTATAGCATCAGGCCTGATTGTTATAGCAATTGGCATGATTGCTACAGCAACAGGCATGATCTCTATAGCAATCGGCCAGAAACCTACTCTTTTGGGGTTTCACGGTATCCCAAACCGGCAGCTGTGCTTTCGGGTAAACAAGATCGCTGCAACGTATGGGCGTAAAAAACCACCCATTGGGAGTGCAACAAACTCAAGGGCATCTCAAACGAGTGATCAGGAGACAAAAAGAACCGTTGTTCCCTTCATCCCAGATTGTGCATTAGATGGCTTGTGCGCTAATGCACAGTGTGTTAGGATTTGCGCGATCCCGATAGTCATCGGGATGGGTTATCCTGCGGGTTCGCCCGCGCAACTGGCCTTTTAAGCGCGAATGCCTGGTTCGAATGCATAAAGCGGGTTCATTTGAATCCTAAATACTGGTCGCCAGAACATAACGCGCTGTTTTATCGCCTAATTTTTTCTATTTTAGGCCTTTCAGAATTAGTGCTAAAAACCCCTGAGTTCTTGTTTCAGAACGATTATTCTACCAACCCACTATGAACCAACTCATTGAATGTGTCCCCAACTTCAGCGAAGGGAATGATATGGCTGTCATCCATCAGATAACCGCCGAAATAGAATCAGTTTCAGGAGTAAAACTCCTGAATGTCGACCCCGGAAAAGCCACTAACCGAACCGTGGTTACGTTTGTCGGTCCTCCGGCAGCAGTTATTGATGCTGCTTTCCTGGCCATCAAAAAGGCGTCTGAACTCATTGATATGAGCAAACATACAGGCGAACATCCGCGTATGGGAGCTACGGATGTCTGTCCGCTTATACCCATTGCAGGAATCAGCATGGAAGAAACAGCAGCCTGGGCCGTGAAGCTGGCCGAGCGGGTGGGGAAAGAGGTGGGTATTGCCGTATATCTGTATGAAGCGGCTCAGCCAAAAAAGGAGCGTACCAACCTTTCTGTCATCCGTGCCGGCGAATACGAAGGCTTTTTCAAAAAAATAAAACTGCCCGAATGGAAACCCGATTTCGGCCCTGCCGAACATTCAGTAAAAGCAGGTTCAACGGTTATCGGGGCCCGCGATTTCCTGGTGGCCTATAACATCAATCTGAATACCACTTCCGTACGCCGGGCGAATGCCATTGCCTTTGATGTGCGCGAAGCAGGCCGCGTGAAACGCGAAGGAAACCCGGTTACCGGAAAGATCGTGACCGATGCTTCGGGTAACCCGGTAAATATACCCGGTTCGTTAAAATCGGTGAAAGCAATAGGTTGGTATATCGAAGAGTATGGCATTACCCAAATCTCGATGAATCTTACCAACATTAACATGACCCCTGTACATCATGCTTTTGATGAAGTATGCCGCAAGGCTGCCGAGCGCGGTTTACGGGTAACCGGATCTGAGCTGGTAGGGCTTATCCCTCTGAAAGCCATGCTGGATGCAGGAAAATATTTTCTAAAGAAACAACAACGATCTACCGGAGTAAGCGAACCGGAGCTTATCAAGATTGCAGTAAAATCGCTGGGGTTGGCAGAACTTGCTCCTTTCAAACCCGAAGAACGCATCATTGAATACCTGCTGCGCGATGCCTCCAAAAGCCGTCTGATCAGCATGAACCTCGTTGCCTTTGCCGACGAAACAGCCAGCGAGAGCGCAGCGCCGGGAGGAGGATCTATTTCGGCCTATCTCGGTACGCTTGGCATCTCGCTCGGTACGATGGTTGCAAACCTCAGCAGCCACAAACCGGGATGGGATGAGCGCTGGGAAGAATTCTCGGTCTGGGCAGAGAAGGGACAACTGCTCAAAGACAAACTCCTGCATCTGGTGGACGAAGACACCCATGCATTTAACGGCATTATGCAGGCATTCGGGCTACCCAAAGCCAACGATGCCGAAAAGAAAACACGTACCCACCAGATCCAGACAGCAACCCGGTATGCCACCGAAGTTCCCTTTCAGGTGATGGAGCTGAGCTGCCAAAGCATGGCCATAATCAAAGCCATGGCCGAAACCGGAAACCCGAATTCAGTAACCGATGCAGGCGTTGGCGCCTTGTGTGCCCGGAGCGCTGTGATGGGCGCTTTTTTAAATGTGAAGATCAATGCAGCCGGCCTTACCGACAAAGCCTTTGCTGCCGAAATCATTGCAAAAGGAGCCGCAGTCGAAGAAAAGACAAAAGCTCTGGAAAGCGAAATTCTGGCCATTGTGAATGGAAAGATTGGGGCCTGAGCTGGTTAGTATCAAGGATTGACAGAGGGGGTTATCCCTGTATCAGGATCCATCAAGATCTGAACATTGCCCACGATTTTAATTATGGAAAAAATAGGATGAAATGATGTTGAGTACCGTTTTATACCGAAGGAACAGGAGAATAAGCCCCCCCGGTATAACGGTTTATTGAGAATCCACTGGCTTTGAAACGATTCCACCTCCATTCCGTATAACACTTACTAATCAGATTTTTATGAGGCTATTGCGGAGGATGAGGGAACATTTATTACGGCAACACCTGTTCCGTGATTTCTTTTATTCGTTTGCCTTCCGTTTGTTACTTATCGATATCAAGAAAAACCATTTTCTGATTGTCTTCTGGGCCATACTCTTTGGCCTGGTTACAAATACTGTTGCTGCCAAGTACGGTGTTCCCTTTCTCTTTCTGGGGCCAGAGTACAACGACGAGCTTAGCATCTTTTCCTTTTTCATCGTAGGTTTTAGTTGCGGTGGGTTTATCATGGCCACCAATATTGCCAGTTATATCAAGAATGGGTTCCGTTTCCCATTTCTGGCAACCATGGCCAATCCCTTTATGCGGTTTTGTCTGAACAACTTCCTGATACCGTTGATCTTTGTGATTGTTTATGCTGTGCACATGATTTCGTTTTTGAAGGAAGAAGCAGTGTTCAGTATGTTTCAGATTGCTGAGCTGATCACGGCATTCCTTGTCGGCAACATGATCTTTGCGTTCATCACCTTTACCTATTTCTTCCGTACCAACAAAGACATTTTCAAGCTCTATGGCATCCTCAACAAACCGATGAAGGACGACCGCGAAGCATTCCGCATGCGTAAAAGCAATACAAACGGACAACGCAACCCCTACCTCATCAAAGAATCGCGCGACTGGTATGTGGAGACCTTCCTGGCCTGGCCGCTTCGCACCAAGCTTGTAAGACCTGTAAGGCATTATAAGAAAGAAATGCTCATGGCCGTGTTCCGTCAGAACCACCGCAATGCATCTTACTTTCAGGCCATCACCATTTTTAGTCTGATTGCCCTGGGCCTGTTACGCCACTATACCGTGTTCGAGATTCCTGCCGGGGCCAGTCTTTTCCTCTTATTTACGGTAGCCATTATGATCTTCAGTTCACTCTATTCCTGGTTCCGCGGATGGGCAACTGCCGTGCTCGTGATTGCGATACTGATGGTAAACTATATGCACAAAGTTGAGTTCCTCAGCGAAAGCAGCAAGGCCTACGGATTAGATTACACCGTACCTCCGGCTCCCTTCACCTATCAGCGGCTCCGGGCTTACGACAACGATGCAACCCTGCGAACCGGCGACAGCCTGCATACACTCGAAATCCTTGAAAAATGGAAGGCAAAGAATTCTAACATCGGCGATACTCTTCACAAACCCAAACTGGTGCTCATCAATGTGAGCGGTGGAGGTTTGCGTTCTTCGCTGTGGACGTTTTATGCCTTGAGTTATATAGACAGCATTACCCAGGGCAAGCTCATCAAACATACCGAACTCATCACCGGTTCATCGGGAGGCATGGTGGGTGCCGCTTACCTGCGGGAGTTGTATATGCAGCGCCAGGACAATCAACTGAAACATTACATCAACAGCACGTATATCAACCAGATCTCGAAAGACATCCTGAACCCCATTGCCTTTTCAATTGCCACGAGCGAGTGGTTCATCCATCTCCGCCGGTACAAGGTAGGCGATCAGAATTTTGTGATGGACCGGGGCTATTCGCTCGAACAAAAACTCAACGAAAACACCCGGGTATTCGAAGGCAAGACCCTGGGGTATTACCAGGCCCCCGAAGCCAGCGCCGACATACCGATGATGATTTTTTCGCCCTCCATCGTCAATGATGGACGAAAACTCCTGATCTCCCCTCAGGGAATTTCTTACCTCGCCCAGAATTTTCCGAGCAAGAACATCGAAGGCAAACAACTTATCAACTCGATTGAATATTCACGTTTCTTTCAGCAACAGCATCCGCTCAAAACACTGTTCACCAGCGTGCTCCGCATGAGCGCTACATTCCCCTATATCTCTCCCTTGGTGCTCCTCCCCAGCGAGCCACGCATTGAAGTGATGGATGCCGGGCTGCGCGATAATTACGGACTGGAAACAACGCTCCGGTTTTTGGAAGTATTCAACGACTGGATCTCCAAAAACACAAGCGGAGTGCTGATTATACAGCTACGCGACAAACACATGGAAGCCCCCATCGACGACGACCCATTCCCTACCCTGTTCCAATCGTTCTCCACCCCCATGGGCAGCTTTTACGGAAACCTGTTTGCCGTGCAGGATCTCAATCAAAACCTCGAAATACAATCGGCCGATCATTGGGTGAAGACCCATGTAAACATTGTACGGCTGGAACTTCAGAACGAAACCAACGACCATATCTCTCTTTCCTGGCATCTTACCCACAAAGAGAAACGCAAAGTGTTTAATTCCCTGCGTCTGCCCGAAAACCAGCAAGGGGTAAGGAAGATTGCGGAGTTGCTGGAGTGATGGGATCGGTAGCGGCTTCGCTAGGCCCCGCTAGGCGAAGCCTCCAGGCTTCGCCCGATTTTTTTTGTAGCGTCCACGCTACACGGAAAGCATAGAAAATTAGTGCTGCAGATTTCGAATCCCCGCTAGGCGAAGCCTCCAGGCTTCGCCCGATTTTTTTTGTAGCGTCCACGCTACACGGAGCTTGCTAGGCGAAGCTAGGCCCCGCTAGGCGAAGCCTCCAGGCTTCGCCTGATTTTTTTTGTAGCGTCCACGCTACACGGAAAGCATAGAAAATTAGTGCTGCAGATTTCGAATCCATAAGATATTTCCTACCTTGGTCTGAAATTCATCAGAGGAACAAAACCACAAACCTCTGCATTTCGCTCAGGCCAAAGCTAACGGCTAAAAAACGGAGCTATCATGTCTACCGGCTACCAGATAAAAGATCAGGATGCGGCTTACTTCGTCACCTTCCAGGTTGTGAATTGGATCGACATCTTTTCCAGACAAATCTATCGCGAAATCGTGATCAGCGGTCTTCGTTATTGTATGCTAAATAAAGGTCTTGCCGTTTATGCGTACGTAATAATGAGTAACCATCTGCACTTGCTTATCAGAGGTGTGAATGGCAATCTGAGCGGAATTATACGCGATCTGAAGAGTTATACCAGCAAACAAATGATAGAGGCCATCAAAGATTTCCCCGAAAGCCGCCGGGAATGGATGCTCATGTGTTTTGCCTACGCAGCAGGGGGGACAGCACGCAACAAATACTACCAGGTATGGACACATGAGAATCATGCCATGCTTGTATACAGCCCGGGGTTTTGCAATGAAAAACTGACCTATATCCACATGAATCCTGTTCGTGCCGGTATCGTACAAAAACCGGAAGAATATATCTATAGCAGTGCAAAAAACTATGCTGGGTTGGACGGAATTCTGGATGTAAATGTCATCGGCTTAGGAATGCTGGGCGTTGATCGGGTTTATTGATATGTAGCGAAGACGCTAGACGCAAGTCGAACAATGCCTGGAGGCTTCGCTCAGATTGGGATAGACCGGGCCGACAGGGGCGAGTTTATTCAACTGCCTGAAGTCATTGCTCAGGGCAAGCAGATCTATAAAAAACAGAGATCTTTGCTGTATTCTGTTTAAGACAATCCGCCTCCAGGCTTGGTCTGACTATTTCGCAGCGTTTACTCCACAAGACCTGGTTCGCAGGCACATCGGGAATCCATCTCTTTCGTACCTTCGCCCCATGCATCTTTTCTATACCCCCGATATCAACAGCGAAATCTACACCCTTTCTGAAGAAGAGAGCAAGCACGCCGTGCGTGTGCTCAGGCTTCAGATTGGAGATGTCATACAACTTATAGATGGAAAAGGCACCCTTTTTCAGGCTACAGTTGCCGAAAACCATCCCAAACGTTGTACCGTACACATCACCGATGTTCAGAAAGAATACGAAAAACGCGGTTTTCATCTGCATATTGCCATGGCCCCCACCAAGAACATGGAACGTACCGAATGGTTTTTGGAAAAAGCGGTGGAGATAGGTCTGGATGAATTTACTCCTTTGCAATGCGAACACTCAGAACGGGTGATCGTAAAAACAGAAAGACTGCATAAGATTGCGGTTTCAGCCATGAAACAAAGCCTCAAAGCCTATGAGCCTAAACTGAATGAGCTTTGTTCGTTTTCAAAATTTGTAAAGGCTATGCACGGGTTCGGGGGCCTGAAATTCATCGCGCATTGTGAAAGAGCTGGGTTTATGCCCGATCTTTTGAAAAACAAAACCGTACACGGACAAGACACCCTGGTACTGATAGGCCCGGAAGGTGATTTCTCTGCGGATGAAATCAAGCTTGCTTCGGAGAATGGGTTTATGGAAATCAGTCTGGGCAAAAGCCGGCTTCGTACCGAAACCGCTGCCCTGGCCGCCACCATGACCCTAAATCTTGCAAATGAATAGAACTGATTAGATCCCGGTAATAAATCCTAAATTTACATCCGAGATATGACCGCACGCACCTCCCTCCTTCTGTTTCTGTTTTCTGTTTCTGCCTTTATGGGTGCACAACCCAACTATACCTATAAAATTGCCCGGATGAAATACGAGGGCGGAGGCAACTGGTATGTAAGCCCAACTTCTCTGCCCAATCTGATCAACTTTTGCAATCAAAATCTTGGAACAAAGATCAACCCCGACGAGGCTGTTGTGGAACCGGGCAGTCCTGATATTTTCAACTACCCATTCATTCATATTACCGGTAACGGAAACATCGTATTCAGCCAACAGGAAGCCGAGAACCTGCGTAAATACCTGCTGGGGGGAGGCTTTCTGAACATCAACGACAGCTATGGAATGGACAAGTTTGTCAGGACACAGATGAAAAAGGTGTTTCCGGAACTTGAATTTGTGGAACTTCCGTTTTCACATCCCATCTATCATCAGAAGTATAATTTCGACAAGGGGGTGCCGAAGATACACGAACACGATGGCAAACCGCCTCAGGGTTTTGGGCTGATCTGGCAAGGCCGTCTGGTTTGTTTTTATGATTACGAAGCCGATATCGGCGATGGATGGGAAGACCCGCAGGTACACCACGACCCCGATGAAAGCCGGCAAAAAGCGCTGAAGATGGGTGCCAATATCCTGTACTTTGTGCTTATGGGAAATTAATAGACAGGTTTATGCAGCGCAAACAGATTGTTTTTATAAGCCCGGTTTTATCCGATCGATTCATGAAAAAACTCAACATCATTCTATTCCTGATCTTATCCTGTGGCTTCACCAACGCCCAGCTCCTGAACAGCTTTGGCTTCAACGCCGGTGTGACCATGGCCGATCATATCTGGAGGGTAGCCACCCCTTCCAACCAGCTCGTACCGTATTATTATGACGATGCACAGAAATGGGTCTACAACTACAACCTGGCTGTCTTTGCCGAATTCTTTCAAAACGATCATTTCCGGTGGGATTCAGAGATCCAGTACAACCACAAAGGCAGTATTGATGTGGATAAAACACATAAAAACGCCAATCTCAAAACAACCACCACGCAACTCTGCTGGAACAACTATCTGAAAATCCGCTATGAGCTCTACCAGGGTGTGCCGTATTTGCTGCTTGGAATCAGGCTTGAGGATGTGCTGTCTACCGCTTCTGCTTCTCCACCCGTTGAGCGTGGCGCATTCTATAAGTTACAAGTCACACCGGCAGCAGGAGCCGGATGGGAGTTTATTACCTATGGAAGCATCAAGCCTTTTGTGGAACTTATTTATAATCCCAGTCCGTTAATTGGTCCTCCCTCCTACCATGTCGATAATCTGACCCTCTACAACCGGGCTCTGGAATTACGAGTCGGGATAAGGATTGAATTGCAAGGCAAGGAAACCTGCCCGAAGGTCTACAAGTAAGAAAGAGAAAGCTGAGAGAAACAGAAAGAGGGAAAAAGCTGACTTTTTCCCTCTTTCTGTTTCTCTATCTCTTTCTTACCTTCTGTGTCCGTAGTACCGACCGCCTCTGTATCCATGGTATCCACCGTGGCCATAAAACCGTGGGCCTACAAAAGGAAAGAATGGAACTAATGGGGGGATTGGCACAGGTGGAAGCAATACTGCTGGCGCTCCCCATCCTCCATAATACCCCGGGCGGGCGTAACCATAACCATGTCCGTAATAACCATGGCCGTAATAACCTCCGTGCCCGTGGTAATGCCCCCCTCCGCGACCATGACCATAAAAATTTGAGTTTCCTGCCTGTGATGTGCCCGCTATGGTGATGAACACGAGCAAGGCGATAAATCTGAACGTTTTCATAATTTTCTGTTGTTGGTTAACTAGTAGAGGTAATTCAAATCGCGGGCCAGGATCTTGGTATTGGGTCAGAAATCTGGTTATCTAATCCTTTTCTAACTCCAATAATCAAAGGCTTTTCCACGTTAATAAAGAACTATGGGGATATGACTCCGGTTAGCCTATAGCGTTTAATTGATGAGCAAAAATAGCAGCTTAAACACTTCTTCTTACGCATCCGGTAACCGGCAGGTTGCAAGACCCGTGAAATAAACGCTCTTTTTTGTTACGTGCAGCCTGCTATGCCTCTGGCGATAGCAGAGTAGGGATTAAACTAAGCTTGATTCAGCAGAACCGCTTATCTTTACCTCAACCCTTGAATGTTTGAGACGCCTGCTCCTACTTCTTTCCCTGCTCCTGGCCTTCCTGAACGGAAACGGGCAGAATGCGTTCACACTCGATATCCATCCTGATCCGGGATCGGATAACCTCACCAAATACGAGTATAAAAAACTGTTCCATACCAAGGCCGAGACCGGCAAAGAACTCCGCCGGTTTCTGTTCAATCTCTACGATGAGGCTTACCTGGGGGCCATAATCGACAGCATCAAGCAAGACTCCCTGCATACCAGGGCCTGGATCCAGACGGGGAAAAAATATACCTGGGCGCACCTTTCGCGTGGAAATGTGGATGAGGGAATGCTCAGCCTGGTGGGTTTCAGGGACAAGTTGTATGCAGGCAAACCTTTTTACTACCGAGAAGTGGCCCGTCTGGAAGAACAGCTTTTGAAACAATGCGAAAACAACGGGTATCCGTTTGCCCAGGTAAAACTCGACAGTGTATTTGTTAAAGGCGATGAGTTCAGGGCAAGACTGGCGCTGGATAAGAACAAATACATCCTCATCGACAGTGTCGTCATCAAGGGCAACGCAAAAATTGCCCCGGCCTATCTCTATAGCTATCTGGGCATCAAACCGGGCGATGCCTATAACGAAAGCCGTGTGGCGGCCATCCGGGCCAGACTTAAAGAAATGGCATTTATCACCGAACAGAAACCACCAGAAATTGTTTTCGGAGAAAAGACAACCAAGCTCATTCTATATCTTCAAAAACGAAAAGCAAGCCAGTTTGATGGCATCCTGGGCCTGGTTCCAAACCCTACCACCGGCAAGGTCGACTTTACGGGCGATGTCACCCTCAAACTGCAAAACAGTTTCAATCACGGCGAAATTATTGACATCAACTGGCGTAAACTGCAGGCACAGGCACAAACCCTGAATGTGAAACTCAATTATCCCTTCCTTTTTTCAACCCCGATTGGGGTTGACTATGCCCTGACACTCTTTAAACAGGACAGCACTTATCTTAATGTAAACCAGCAATTTGCAGTTCAATACCTGCTAGGCGGGGGCAGTTATTTCAAAGTCTTTGTCAACAGCCGGATATCCAGTTTGCTTTCTACCAGCGGGCTCGAAACAGCAACCGTTCTGCCCGATTATGCAGATGTCAGTTCGCTAACCTATGGCCTGGGGTTCAGGACCCAAAAACTGGATTACAAGTTCAACCCAACCAAGGGATATACCTTTAGCATCTCTGCGGCAGCAGGTACCAAGACCATCAAAGAGAACCCAAACGTGAACCCTGTACTCTATCAAAACATGAAACTGAGTAGCAATCAGTACAATGCAGATATGCAGGCGGAATATTATTTCCCCCTCGGTGGAAGAAACGTGATCAAAACAGCCTTTAACGGAGCATTTATAAGTGCAGACAACCTTTTTCAGAACGAACTCTTCCGCATCGGGGGCCTCAACGCACTCCGGGGGTTTGATGAAGAAAGCATCTATGCCTCCACCTATGGGATCTTTACCCTGGAGTATCATTATATCCTGGAACAGAACTCCTATATTTTCCTCTTTGCCGATGGGGCCTGGTATGAAGACAGCCAGTTTAACCAATATGTACAGGATACGCCCATAGGCTTGGGCGCCGGGATCCGGTTTGATACCAAGGCCGGGATTTTTTCCATCAGCTATGCACTTGGTAAGCAATACAGCAATCCGTTTGAGTTTAAATCGGGTAAGATCAATTTCGGGTTTGTAAGTTTGTTTTAGACATTTCTAACGGCTTCACCATTCACCGGGTCAGCAGCCCTTGTAAATAATAGCTACCTTTAACCGGGATTTCAGTGCAGCGATGAAGCGTGTTGGCGTTTTAACGCTGGCATCCCAGGTATACCGTCTCTAAAACAAACATGGAACTTCTCTTTCTGCTCGTTGGTATTTTAGTTGGTATTGCGGGGGCCTGGCTGTTCTTCCGAAATGGGAAAGGCGATACCCAGACCGCCATCCTCCAGACCCGGCTTGAGGCTTCGGCCGGTCAGATAGAACGTCTCAACACAGAACTGAAGGCCCTGGATGAAAAATCAGCCCGCGAGCTGCGTTCAGAAAAAGACAAACTCGAAACCGAAATTAAAAGCCTTACCGGAAAACTCCAGGATTCACGAACCAGTCTGGCCCGGGAAGAAGAAACGCTCAAAGCTCAGAAAGAAACGCTCGATACCCTTCGCAAAGAACTGGACCTCGTTCATAAGAAATACAGCACCGAGTTCGAAAATATTGCCAGCAAAATACTCGAAGAAAAAAGCCTGAAATTCACCGAACAGAACAAAACAAATCTCGACATCATCCTCAACCCGCTGAAGGAACGGATACGCGATTTTGAGCTGAAGGTGGATAAAACCTACAAAGCCGAATCAGACGAACGCATCACCCTGAAGGCTGAAATCAAAAACCTGGTCGAACTCAATACCAAGATTAGTCAGGAAGCCAACAACCTGGCAACCGCACTGAAAGGCGACAATAAAATGCAGGGAAACTGGGGCGAAGTGATCCTCGAAAAAATACTGGAACGTTCGGGCCTGGAGAAAGACCGTGAATACCGTACCCAATTCGTGACCAACAATGTGGATGGTTCGATCATAAAACCCGATGTCGTGGTGATGCTGCCGGATGAAAAACACATCATCATCGATTCGAAGGTTTCGCTTGTTGCCTATGAAGCAATGGTGAATGCACCGGAGGAAGAATTCCGTCAAAAATTCCTGAAAGCTCACCTGGAATCAATCAAAGCCCATGTCAAGGGGTTGAGCGAAAAGAATTATGCCACCTCCAAAGAATTTGATACGCCCGATTTTGTACTCCTCTTTATTCCGATCGAATCGTCCTTTTCTATTGCCGTACAGGCTGATGCAGAGCTGTTTAACTATGCATGGGACAAGAAAGTGGTCATTGTAAGCCCCTCTACCCTGCTGGCTACATTGCGAACTGTGGCAAGTATGTGGAAACAGCAAAAACAAACAGCCAATGCCCTGGAGATAGCCGCAGAAGGTGGCAAGCTTTATGATAAGTTTGTAGGCTTTGTGGAAGACCTCATTTTGGTTGGCCGCAAGATGGAGGAAGCAAAAGGCACTTATGGCGAAGCCATGAAAAAGCTCAGCGAGGGAACCGGAAACCTGGTTGGAAGAGCAGAGAAAATGAAGAAACTAGGAGCAAAAGTGAGTAAACTATTACCCCCGCGTCTGGTCGAACGGGGCGAGGAGAATGAGCATTCTCCCGATTAACTAAATTCTGTAGTGAGATGAAAAACATCCTGATCCTTTTCTGTTGTACCCTGATGGCTGTTGCCTGCGAAGGACCTCAGAAAGCAACCAGCACCAACCAGTCATTTTTATACAACAAAAACATTGGCAGATTACACCCAAAATTCAATGTCTATCATACCAGTGATACCGAATCTCAGCTTGATTTCCTTCTGGATGCAACCGAGCTTCAATACATGAAACATGAGAATGACTCGGTTATGCGTGCGTTTGTGACCGTTTCCGTAATCCTTCATGCAAAATTTGAATCGACCGAAATACTTGACAGCGCCTCTACCCGGCTCAGCGATCTTTCGGACGGAAAGAACGATAAATTTATACACGGACAGATCAAGTTCAAGGCATCTTATCCCAATACATATTACCTGCAGGTGACGATAAAAGACCTGAACCGCAAATCTATGTACCAGCAACACCTGTTTGTCAATAAAGCCGATCGATTCGACAGCCAGAATTTTCTGCTTCTTTCTGACGAAGGAAGAGAATTCTTTGGGTCAGATATCTCCTCGTCCGACCGGGTACAGATTCTCTGCAGCAACCCCTCCATCAAAGGATACATTGTAAAATACTACAAACGCAAACCCTACATGCCCGGTCCTCCTTTTTCGTTGAAATATAGTGCTCCTACCTTTAGCCGTAAACCCGACAGCACATTCGTTATTCCTGTTCCTGGAGGCGAAGGCATTGGTTTTAAAAAACAAGGCATCTACCTGCTTCAACCCGACTCTTCGAAAGGAGGCGGGATCACCATCCAGCGTTATTACGACGGTTTCCCGGAAGTTACAAATACAGAACTCCTTGTCAATGCGCTCCGTTTCATCACAAGCAAGGAGGAGTATGACAAACTGCATTCAGCCAAGGACAAAAAAGCAGCGGTGGACAAATACTGGCTCGATCTGGCAGGCAATGAAGAACGGGCCAGGGAATTGATCAGCAAGTATTACAACCGGATACAGGATGCCAACCGTTATTTTACCAGCTATACCGAAGGTTGGAGAACAGACAGGGGTATGATCTTCCTTATTTTTGGACCTCCTGAGACGGTTTATAAAAACGGCACCTCCGAGAGCTGGATTTATCAAAGCCATCCGGGTGTAGCTCCGCTCTCATTCGTCTTTGTTCACGAAAACAACCCGATAAGCGATAACGATTATCAGCTCCGCAGGGAGCCACAGTTTAAAGCACCCTGGTATAAAGCCGTGGAAGCCTGGAGACAAGGAAAAACCTATACCCAGGAATAATCACTTACGAAACAAGCTATGAAAGAATACGACAATACGATACTCTATGGCCTGCGTGCTGTAAAAGAAGCCGTGAATTCGGGCAAGGAGTTCGACCGGGTATTTGTGCAGAAAGGTTTGGAAAGCAAGCTGTTTGGCGAACTGCGGGTAGTGCTCGAAGAGCACAAAATACCTTTCCAGTTTGTTCCTGCCGAAAAACTGAACCGCGTAACCAACAACCGCAATCACCAGGGTATTGTGGCGTTTATTTCGCACATTCTATATCACCGAATTGAGGATGTGTTGCCCGGTATTTTCGAAGAAGGCAAAACACCCCTTATCCTTGTACTTGACCGCATTACCGACGTACGGAATTTCGGAGCCATTTGCCGTACTGCTGAATGCGCCGGAGTGCAGGCTGTGGTAATTCCTACCCAGGGAGCAGCTCAGGTAAACGGCGATGCGATCAAGGCTTCGGCCGGGGCTCTGCATAATATCCCTGTATGCCGGGAACCAAACCTGAAAGTGGCGATTGATTATCTCAAGGAAAGCGGTTTGTCGATCATCTCCATCACCGAAAAATCGGATGATTATTATCCCAAGGCAGATTACACCGGGCCTGTAGCTCTCATCCTGGGCTCCGAAGAAGATGGCATTTCGAACGAATACTTGCGTAAAAGCGATATGCGGGTACAAATACCAATGGCCGGTAAGATTGAATCTCTTAATGTATCGGTTGCCGCGGGCATTGTACTTTTTGAGGCGGTGAAGCAACGGTCTTCGCATCGATGATCAAACAAAAACGCTCTTTTCAAATTAAAACTTCAGGTCGCAATTTGTGACCTGAAAGATCCAAACCCCTTTTCCGGGAGTTCAAACATAGAGTGCTTCGAAAAACGTTCGATGTTCCTTTTTACTTGCTCTTTAGCCGTTTGGTTTCTACCTGATATAAGTCCGCCAAATCAGTATCTGGTATCACTTTATACCCCCTGATGAGATAGATCTTGTTCATGATTACTTCGTCCGGAAGAATCACGTTTGAATCTTCGTTGTGCATGTAATTTAGTTTTAGCTCCAAAATTCTAAGTCTATTTAAAATCAATTAAGGGCATCCTTGTTTTTGCAGTAACAGTAGGGCACCCCGCATGCATATTCCTACGGCCTCCCCCGCTCATTGTCTGAATTTTACATTTTTCAGGCACCATGTCTCTTTGACCAACAACACCCGGCCCATCCCACACCCGGAACAATCTCACAAAAACCCCTATCTTTACTGGCCCATGTCCACAGCCGTACGTAAGATATCTCCTTCTGTTTCATTGATTGACGAAACCGCCGATACCAAACAGGGGCCGCAGCACAGCCTGCATCTCCTTGCCGGACCGGGTAGTTTTTCGCTGGCATTGATCAATGATGCGACCAACAAATTCGTCGGGCTGGAATCATATAATCTTCAAAATGTCTTTTCAACTGAATCCCTGGTTCAAACCCTTGAACAAATCATTGATGCGCATCGTTTTTTGAAAGTGAATTACAGTTCTGTCTTTTTTGCGTTCGACAATTACAAAAGCACACTCATACCGGAAGCATTATTTGACCCAGGGAATACAGAAAGCTATCTTCGTTTTAACCATATCCTAAATGCAGGAGATCTGATTCTGACAGATCAGCTCCGGAATATCGAATCGCGTAATGTGTTTGTGTTCCCTTCCCTGCTCAAAGACATGCTGCTGAAGTATTATCCAAAGATCCAGATCAGACATCATTCGAGTGCGTTAATCGAAAGCCTGGCCATGCGGTATAAGAATGAAAGTAAACCCAAACTGGTGCTGCATATCTCCCTGACCCATTTCGAGATCATTCTTTTTGAAGGGAAACACCTGCGTTTTTACAATACGTTCAGACACCAAACCAGCGAGGATTTTATTTATTATCTCTTGTTTGTGTGTGAACAATTAAAGCTCAACCCCGAAACACTCGAACTGGTGCTGATCGGCGAGATCGAAAAGAATTCGGCCATCTATGCCATTCTTTACAAGTATATACGCAACATCCGTTTTGGCGAACGCCCCGAAGCTTTTGCCTATTGCCAGCCCCTGAACACCCTTCCGAAGCATTTCTATACCAACCTCTTTTCCCAACAACTCTTCCGCTAATATGCATTTACGAATTATCAGTGGCACACACCGTGGACGGAGGATTGTGGCCCCCAAGAGTTTACCGGTTAGGCCTACCACCGATTATGCCAAAGAAAGTCTGTTCAATATACTGAACAACCAACTCGATCTGGATGGGATACAGGCGCTGGATCTGTTCAGTGGAACCGGGAATATCTCGTTCGAACTTGCTTCCCGCGGAGCTGCGTCGGTTGTAGCGGTTGACATGAACCCCAAGTGCTGTAGTTTCGCAAAGGAACAAGCCATTGAGTTTGGGTTTGAAAATATACGGACCATAAAAAGCAATGTCTTTCCCTTTTTAAAGGGAATGGGTGGTAAGTACAACCTCATTTTTGCAGATCCCCCGTACGACCTGGAAACAACCAATACCCTCCCTGGCATCATCTTCGAAAAAGGTCTCTTGACAGAAGATGGAGTACTCATCATCGAACACGGACGAGAAACCGATCTGAGTCTCTGCGATCATTTTGTGGAAAAACGCACCTATGGAAATGTAAATTTCAGCATTTTCAGATAGCTCGTCCAACGGATGATTCGGTTTCATTGGATGGTCAGGAAGGCAGGAATTTACAGTAAAAAAATCGATGTGATTTCTCCCTAAACACGTATTTAAGTACAGAGTCTATCTTCTTTCGCATTAAACAAATTGTACAGCAGCAACGGAGTGAGTTGCTGCCCTGGACGAATCACTGACGTGCCCTGGCCGAGTGGGTACTGTATGTTTGGCTTTGCGGGCAAAGGGAACTTGTCCATTCGTTTCGGGGGATCAGCCGGACACCAAATCGGGTATTATTCGTATTTTCGTCCCACTCACCGTTTGGTTAGATCTGAAAACCGGACACTGAAATCTGATCATGAAAAGAACCGCTGTCTTCCCCGGATCATTTGATCCGGTAACCATTGGCCACGAAAGTATTGTCAGACGTGCCCTTCCACTATTTGATGAACTGATCATTGCGGTAGGCATCAATTCGAGCAAGACCTCCTATTTCTCCCTTGAGCAACGGGTACACTGGCTCAAACAGGTGTTTGGCGGAGAACCAAGCATTAAAATAACCAGTTTCAAAGGCCTGACGGTTGATTACTGCAAAACTTGTAATGCTCAATACATCCTTCGGGGGATCCGTACGGCAGCCGATTTTGAATTCGAAAAAGCAATTGCTCAGATGAACAAGGCCCAGGCTCCGGAGATAGAAACCGTATTTATTTTACCGATCGCCGAACTCTCAGCAATAAATTCAACGATTATCCGTGATATAGTACGGAATGGAGGAGATGCAGGGCCTTTTGTACCCAAAGGCATTTCCCTGACCTGAACCCGTTATTGACCTTGAACTTCAAAAACAAGATATTCGGTTTGCTCCTGTTTATTCAGACAGGCCTGTGGGCCCAGTCTGTCACCATCCATGGCACAGCCCCGTTCAGCAAAGGTTTTGAACTTACGGCATTCAGGTATCACGATTGCATCACCTACAACCGACAGCTGCTTGCAACCGATACGGTAAAGACAGATGGAAAATTCACCCTGCAATTCGATCTCAAAGAAACCCAACGCATCTACCTGCGTAGCAATCACCAGAAAGCCCCTTTGTATGTGGAACCCGGACACAGCTACGAAATCGAATTCCCAAAAAAGGATTCATCGCGTCTGTTCAACGCCGATATCGATCAAGATGCCGATCTCTATATTAACACATCCGACAGTACCGAGTTGAACTGGCTTATCCTGGATTTCAACCGGCGTTATGATGATTTCTGGACAAAGAACTATCAGAGCTTTGTCATCAAACGCATGCGTATACCGCTCGATTCCTTCCGCCGGGCCATGAACCTTCATTATCAGCATGTTCAAAACCCTTACTTTCATGATTATCTCGACTATAGCATCGCCTCTACTGAGGTGAGTACCCTCGAAAGCCAGAATTTCATGGCTCGCGACTACCTTTATAACCGTAAGATCAGATACGATAACTATGAGTACATGTTATTCTTCAATCAGTTTTTTGACAAATACTTCTATCAGTTCATGCTCAAACCTGCCGGCGCACCGCTCTTTACGGCCATTAACGACCACGGAAGCGCGGCAGAGGTCATGAACGGGCTCAAAGAGGCGCACTACCTGAGCAACGATACACTCCGTGAATTGCTGATATTAAAGGGACTTTATGAAATTTATGGTAACAAGGAATTTTCCCAGCAACGCATCCTCGGCATCCTGGATGATATCTCCAAAAAAAGTGTCGTTGCTGAACACCGGCTCATCGCACGAGATATCATTGCGCGGTATACACTGCTCCGAAGAGGAACCACAGCCCCGGCTTTCAGCCTACCCGACCGGAACGGAAAAACCGTGAGTCTTAGCGATTTCAAAGGAAAATATGTATACCTCTGGTTTGGAAATTTCGAAAACTCAGGCTGTATGAGCGATCTGAAAGTACTCGAAGAGCTGTCCAGGAAATACCCCATCATCACCGTTGTCTGTATCCTGACCAACGACAGCCCGGAGGAGATGAAGAAGGTATTCAAACAAAACCCCAAATTCAACTGGGTCTTTTTACAAGGCACCGGGAATGAGGCGCTCAAACACAA
>JABDAO010000010.1 GCA_013289095.1 Bacteroidota bacterium
ATGATCTTTGCGATCTTGTCCATCTCCACTTCAGCATCGGGGCGGATGTTAAACTTATCAAGGTCGAAATAGGCAATTTCGTCATTGGATTGAAAGGAAGGGGCTGCTCCTTTGGGCTTGGGTGTTTTTGTTTTTACAAGTTTCCCTAAGTCGTCTCCAACTTTAATGGTTTCTGCCACGGGTTCTTCCTGCATGAGGAGTGTCACATTACCTTTGACAATAAAATCAGGTCCGGTTGTGTTTACGGTGGTATCGCCTTCGGAGTATCCTTTTTTAGTGCCTTTCAGAGTGAACGTTTTATCAGACTCCACATAAAATGAATAGGCGCCTCCTTCTTTGGTAGTGACCGTATCGAGTACTTTGCCCAAGCCATCGTTTACCGAAACAAATGCGTTGAGCAATGGGGTTCCGGCTTTGTCTTTTGCAATGCCATTGATGCGTTTGCCGATGCCCATATCCTTCAAGATCTGAAACGAGTAGAGGTCGTCGCTGCCACTGCCGCCTGCGCGGTTAGAGGCAAAATAACCGGTTTTGAGCTGGTCATTAACAATGGCACAAAAGTCATCGGCAGGGGTGTTTAAAGGGGCTCCGGCATTTACAACAGGGCCAAAATCTTTTCCGTTGAGTGCAACGATAAACACATCAAGTCCGCCTACGCCAAACCGTCCGTTTGAAGAGAAAAACAGCACACCGTTTTTTTCTTCGATGAACGGAAACATTTCATCGCCTTCGGTATTGATTTTATTTCCGAGGTTTTCAGCAGTTCCCCAAACACCGCTTGAATCTTTTGTGGTACGGTACAAATCGGTTCCTCCATAGCCTCCGGGCATATCGCTGGTGAAATACATGATTTTCCCATCTCCTGTAAGACAGGGCTGCCCTACGGAGTACGCGGTACTGTTGAGTTTAAACGCTACCGGTGTTGACCATTTTCCATCGGCAAAGGTGCTGAAGAAAATATCAAGCTGCTGGGCCTTGTCTTTACGTTTTACATCGTAATCATTGCGGGTGAAAGCAATATAGCTTCCGTCTTTATTAAAACTGGCAGGCCCGTCGTGACGTATGTTGTTCAGTTTAGTGCTGAAATTTTTCGGTTTGGTAAGTTGCCCTTTGTCTATTTCAGAAACATACATATCCAAAAATGGCTTTCGGTTCCAGTTGTCGCGGCGTTCGATAAAATGAGGCCGTTCGCGGGTAGATGCAAACACAATTTTATCCTGATAATAGGCCGGCCCAAAATCCTCGGCATTGCTGTTCATATCGAGATGAAGCGTGCTGTATACGCCTTGGTCAGACTGCAGGGTATTGAGTTTGCTGCTGTTGGCCTGATAGCTCTGGGCGCGCAAGTCAGCAGGTTTGAGCAAGCTGAATTTATCGAGCCAGGTATTGGCCTGGTCATACTTGCCATTTGATTTTAACACCATGGCATAGTTGTACTCATTTTCGGCAGTGGCCCCATCGGCAGTTGCTGTAAGCCTGGCATACACCAATTCAGATTCGATGTTCTGCCCCAGGTTATGATAGCTCTTGGCCAGTTTGCACTGTCCTTCGGGGGTGAGGTTTTTGGTGCGTTTGTATAGATCGATGGCCTTATCGAACGCATAGTTGGTATAATATTTATCGGCTTTGAGCTCTTTTCTGGATTTTTCCTGGGCACAAAGCGTTGAACTGATCCAGAGCAGAGAAAGGATAGGTATGAGTATTTTTTTCATAGCGTAAGTTTTTGTAGCGTTTAGAAATAACGTGGGTTGTGTATCTGTTTCTTGCTGAAGAACATGAAATCGTAACGTAACACGATTTCATGACTGCCCTGGTTATAGGTGGGGGTAGCAAGGCCGTAAGAAAAATCGTAGGAATAGCCGATGTGGAGCTGATCGGTGATGTTGATGCCAACCAGGGCCCCAAAAGCATCGCCGCTACGAAACATCACGCCTAGCAGCAACTTTTTCATGATGATGAAGGAAGCCGTGAGATCGATTTCGGCCGGGGCGGCAGCCGTTACTTTGATAAGTGTGGTTGGTTTGAAATCGAGGTTGTCGGCGAGATGCAATACAGAGCCGGCAATCAAGTAGTAGTGGCGTTGTTCCGAACCGGGTTCAATCGTTCCATCGGGGTTGTCAACCACCGAATATTGGTTCTGCAACAAGTTTGGAACAGAAACACCGGCATAAAAGCGCTCGCGGTAATAATACGCCCCAAATCCGAAGTTTGGCGAAACATGGTTGTTGATGTTGTTTTGAAACGTAGGATCATTTGCCTGATCCACCTGCAGGTTGGCGAGGTTCGCCTGAAACACGGTGATCCCTCCGTTGATCCCCAACGAGAGTTTTGACTTGTCGGTAAGCTTCATGATGTATGCAAAATCAAGGAACATGCTGGTATTATTGGTTGGCCCGATCTTGTCGTTCTCGACCGAAAAGCCTAAGCCCAGGTGTTCATCCCGTAATGGGGCGTGCAGGGTCACCGTCTGAGTTACCGGCGCGCCTTTAAAGCTTACCCATTGCATGCGTTGCAAGGCCGTTACTGTCAAGGCATCGCGGCTTCCGGCATAAGCAGGGTTGATCATAAGGGTATTATCCATGTAATGTGTAAACATGGGATCTTGTTGCGCGTTCATGGTCAGGCTTGCAAGCGAGGCAACCGACAGAAGGGCTAATTTTTGAATTATTTTCATGGTGTTGTTTGTTAAGATCGTGAGCTATTGCTGTGTTTATTTGTTCAGGTAGATGGTTCCCTTTAAAACGGTGTTCGAACCATCGCCCAGGGTGAAAATGTAGAAATAGGTTCCTATCGGAAGTACAGTTCCTCCAACACGTACTCCGGAGGTGGCTGTTCCATCCCAGTTGTTGAGGTATGGACTTGCGCTGAACACCTGATCGCCCCAGCGGTTGAAGACGGTAAATCCATTGTTAGGATACAGTTCCAGACCACGGATGACAAAGAGATCGTTTACGCCATCGCCATTCGGCGAAAAGCCCTGGGGGATAAAGAAGTCGATGGGTGTAGTGAAAACCGATGAGGTGTTGTTGGCCATATCGGGATCGAGCTCATTTCCATAGACAATCGCAGTGTTAATATAGTTTCCGTTCGGAACGATCGTTGCAGTGATGGTTAACACATCCGACACTCCGTTGTTCATTGCTCCGATTGTCCATACTCCGGTAGCAGGATTAAAAACACCGGCCGTGGTCGTGGAGGATACAAAGGCGTATCCGCTTTGAAGCACATCGTTTACGGCAACCCCTGTTGCATTGCCTGGGCCATTGTTGGTTACTGTAATCGTGAACACCACATTATTGCCCATGATTGGAAACAGATTGTTTACTGTTTTAACAACACTCAGATCGGTCACCACACATGAATTTTCGGCAACAGTTATCGACACGGGTTTTGAGCTGCATCCGTTACCCGAAACCGTAAGGATGTATGTGCCACCATTGGTGACAACAGAATTTGTAATCACAGGGTTTTGCAGGGTGGAAGAAAAAGCCGAAGGGCCTGTCCAGCTGTAAGTATCACCGGTCACTGTTTGAGCGGTAAGGTCAATCGCGCTGCCTACACAAACCGGTGTATTGCTATTGGCAACTGCAAGTGGTGTAGGATTGACGGTAATGGTAAAGACTTGGTTACTACCGGTACAGGCACCTGCTGAAGGCGTGACGCTAATACTTGCGACTACGGCATTTGAGCCGGTGTTGATTGCACTGAACGAAGCGATATTACCCGACCCCGCGTTTCCAAGACCGATGGAAGGCGTGTTGTTGCTCCAGGAGTAGGTTGTACCTGCAACACTGCTTGCAAACGCAATGGCAGCTGTTGCTGCGCTGTCGCAAAGCGTTTGGTTTCCTACCGGTGTCATGACCGGTGATGGGTCGACCGTAATCGTGAAGTTGGCGCTTGATCCGGTACATCCGCCTGCCGAAGGAGCTACGGTGATAGAACCTGAGACAGCTGCTGTGCCGGTATTTAATGCATTGAACGAAGCAATGTTGCCAGACCCGTTACCTGCCAGGCCAATGCTGGTGTTTGTATTTGTCCAGGTAAAGACTGTACCTGCTACACCTCCGCTAAAAACAACGGGGGCAGTAGCGGCATTGTTACAAACCGTTTGATTGGCTACTGCATTCATGACCGGAGTAGGGTTCACCGTGATGGTGAAACTTGTTCCGGCCCCGCTGCAGGCGCCAGCCGATGGCGTTACCGTGATGGTAGCAGTAACCGGGGTAGTTCCAGGATTGAGTGCGGTGAACGCCGCAATAGAACCTGATCCGTTTGCGGCAAGGCCTATTGCGGTGTTGGTGTTAGACCAACTGTAGGTAGTGCCTGCTGTTGCACTGCTAAAAGCAACCGGAACGGAGGAGGCATTGTCGCAGAACGTTTGATTGCCCACAGGGTTCACTACTGGGGTTGGATCGACTGTTATGGTAAAGCTTGTGTTGGTGCCTGTACACCCTCCCGCAGAGGGGCTGATGGTGATGGTAGCAATGATTGCGCTGTTTCCTGGATCGGAAGCATTGAAAGAGTTGATAGCTCCGGTACCGTTTCCGGCAAGCCCGATGAGGCTGTTTGAATTTGTCCAGGCAAAAACGGTTCCGGCTACTCCTCCCGTAAATGTGACAAGGGTAGTTGGTGTGTTATTGCAAAGCGTTTGATTGGCAACAGGAGCCGTAACCGGTGTAGGGTTAACCGTAATCGTAAAGCTGGTGCTTGCCCCGTTGCAACTACCTACGGTAGGTGTTACGGTGATGGTTGCTGTGATTGGTGTGGTCAGCAGATTTGTGGCGACAAAAGAATTGAGATTGCCTGTTCCGTTCAATCCCAGACCAATGCCTGTATTGCTGTTAGACCAGCTGTAGGTAGTGCCTGCTACGCCTCCGCTGAAATTCACGGTAGCTGTGCTTGTATTGGCACAAAGCGTTTGATTTG
Organism: Bacteroidota bacterium; assembly: GCA_013289095.1. Lineage (GTDB taxonomy): Bacteria > Bacteroidota > Bacteroidia > Palsa-965 > Palsa-965 > Palsa-965. The sequence goes on from JABDAO010000010.1 coordinate 4,927, forward strand.
AAACTGCGTTGACCGAGGTAACTGAGTTGATGGTAAGTGATACATTTAAAGAAGTATCGCTTGGGGCACAGGCACCGACAATAACAACATTATATTTTTGTGAGGAATCAGCGCCTGTAGCAGGATTGATAGTTAGGGTAGCTGTGTTGGCACCAGTGATATGACCACCGTTAACAAGGTTAACCGTTCCTATTCTCCATTGGTAGGTAAGGCTTCCGCCCACAGCGCCTACAACAAAACTTGCAGTATTGCCATTGCACACGGCCTGATTGGTTGGCTGCGAAGAGATAGAAGTAACCGGGTTGACCGTTAAGGATACGAAATTCGAAGTGTCGGTTGGGGCGTATGCTCCGGCAACGACAACATTATAAAAGGAAGATGTGTCGGTAATGTTGGCCGGGTTGATCGTAAGGGTTGCGGTAGTGACTCCCGAAATATTTCCTCCGTTAACCAGGTTTGTGTTTCCATTTCTCCACTGATAAGTAAGCGCCGAACCTGTGGCTACAACGCTAAAACTCGCCGAAGGGCCGCTACAGATAACCTGGCTCACAGGTTGTACAGTAATATTCGGTGCATTCGAACAACCTGCCGGCATCTTGAGTACAAACGAAGTAGTGTTAATAGCCCCATTGGTGCTAAGCATCCGACCGAAAATAGTATCTGCCGCAGCTATATTGATGGCCCCGTTGTTGGAAACCAACGTGCCACAGAAAATTGAAGAGCCGTTTATACTCACCGCTCCTTCCACCTTCCAGAACACGTTTTTAGCCTGTGCACCGTTGACCAATTTTACGACCGAAAAAGTGCTTGTTGTCAGGGCGCCGTTAATTTGAATCACAAAAACGGCATTGGCATCACCTTCTGCATTCAGGAACAGGGTATCAGTAAAGGTACAGGCCGAATTCATGACATAGGTATGCGGAGTGAGCACCAATCCGTTGCCGAATTGCACCGGAAACAACAGCTCAATATCAGCAGGAAGGGTATTGAGGTAGTTATAGGCATTGAGTAAATCAGATGAACATGCTGCCGTTACGCCATCGGGGGTGGAATGGATAGTCCCTGTAACAAACAGGGGGTTAAAACCGGTGGTAAGTCCGTTGTTGGAGCCAACATCGCCCGAAACAAAAGAGGTGGCGGTATTTGTTACAGGGCCAATTGACGTAAACACGCCAAAACATCCGGCCGAAACCAGGTTTGGAGGAAGCGGTCCGGTCAGCAAAGTGCTGCCACAACCAATTGGCGTGAACCCCATCAACCCATCGATGGTAATAGCACCTCCTGTTGAAAGCGCTCTCCCCTCAATGGTATCACCCGAACCGGTGGTGATAGCAGCGTTATTGGCAATCAGTGTACCCTTCATGCTTGTTCCGGCGGCCATGCTTATCAAGCCTTCCACTTTCCAAAACACATTGCAGGCAAGCGCTCCGTTTACCAGGTGAACCTTGGCCGAAGCATTGGTTGACAAAGCGCCTTGTATCTGGAAGATAAAAACTGCATTCGGGTTCCCTTGTGCATCAAGTGTGAGGCCCAGGTTCAAAACAGCGGGGCTTGAAATAGAATAAACCCCGGCATGGAGGATCTGTCCGTTTCCAAGCAGTGGCGCAGGGAAGAACGTAGGAATTGCAGCATTTAACTGGTTATAGGCAATATTCAGATCGGCGGCACATTGTGCGCTGGCCCCGTCGTTGTCGTGCATCACCCCATTTACATTCCCGAAGTTGGTGCTGGAGCCGCTGTTGGTGCCAACATTGCCGGTAATCTGGCTTATGCCGGTGTTACTGACAGCCCCGACTGTCGTAAAGAGTTCGAAATTAACGGTTGTTCCAAGCGCAGGCGCCTGTGCGGAACTTCGATTGGTGGCGGTGAAGAGTGAAATGGCAGTTGCAAGGCCAAGTAGTAATTTATTTTTCATGTTCATTGATTTAGTAGGTGAACTCTTTTTTAAAGTTCCTCCCAGTTGAAGAAGGATATTGGGTTTGCTAGTTAGTTGGTTTTAGAAAGGGTCGCGGGTTTGCCATGTTTTATTTCCACATGCAGGCCTTTTGCAATCAATTCGCCCAAATGCCGATCGGCACGGAAGAAGTGACACAATTGGCGTTCGATGATGGCGTTCTTTGAATCGCCTGATATTTCTTTCATGGCAGCTACGATATTGGCCACTACGTTTTTTTTGTCATTTTCGTTCATCACGTTCTTATATAAGAGCCCTGGCTGGGTATAATGATCATCGTCACTTTCGTTCCGGTCAAACCAACCCATCTTGTTTGATTCGAGCAGCATACCGGGTTCCTTGTATTTTTCATCCACCTGTATGGCATCATCCATACTGTTTGGGTAATAATTGGCAGCAGCGCCTCCGTTAGCTGAGGTTTGCATCGATCCATCCCGTTGGTAGTTGGCAACTTCATAAGGGCATTTGTTGACCGGTATCTGCTCATAGTTTGCACCAAGGCGATAGCGTTGTGCATCGGGGTAGGAAAGCAAACGTCCCTGCAACATCTTATCAGGCGAATACGAAATGCCATCCACCACATGCGCAGGGGCAAAGGCTGCCTGCTCTACGTCACGGAAATAGTTCTGAGGAATTTCATTGAGTTCGATGGTACCTACCGGGATCAGGGGAAACTCGTTATGGCTCCAGATCTTGGTAACATCAAAGGGGTTGCCGTAGTATTCTTCGGCTTGTTGTTCAGACATCTGTTGAATACTCATCTCCCAGCGGGGGAACTCGTTGCGTGCTATAGCCTCAACCAGATCGCGTTGGGAGTGATCGGGATCTGTTCCTTTCATGGCCGCAGCTTCAAGACTTGCAAAGTTCTTGATGCCCTGGAGTGTCCTGAAATGAAACTTGACCCAGGTCAGGCGGTTGTCTTTATTCAGCATCGAAAAAGTATGGCTTCCAAAGCCATGCATGTGACGGTATGAAAAGGGTGTTCCCCGATCGCTCATCAGGATCATGACCTGATGCAGGCTTTCGGGATGGAGACTAAAGAAATCCCACACCGCAGTAGGGTTTTTACAATTTGTCCTGGGGTCGCGTTTCTGCGAATGGATAAAATGCGCAAATTTCTTAGGGTCTTTGATAAAGAACACGGGTGTATTGTTTCCAACCAGATCCCAATTTCCATCTTCTGTATAAAACTTCAGTGCGAAACCTCTTGGATCGCGTTCAGTATCAGCGCTCCCTTTTTCGCCCGCAACGAGCGAAAAACGGGCAAATATTTTTGTTTGCTTGCCAACAGTAGAAAACAGGCTTGCTTTTGTAAAAGCCGAGATGTCATGCGTAACCGTAAATGTTCCGAATGCCCCAGTGCCTTTTGCATGCACCACACGTTCGGGTATCCGCTCCCTGTTAAAGTGGGCCATCTCTTCGTGCAGGAAATAATCCTGCAACAAGATTGGCCCGCGGCGGCCTGCGGTAAGCGAATTCTCCGCTTCGGCATAAGGCCTTCCGCTGGCTGTGGTTAATTTTTCCTTTTCCATAACAATTTCTTTATTCGGTGATCAAAGCTGATTTACGGAGGAGGATGCCAAAGCCGTACTCAGACCGGCACGGGTTGTAGATGCATTGATTAATTCAATTTCGCAGGCTATGACCACTTCGTCGCCCAGGACGAGACCACCGGTTTCAAGAACAGAATTCCAGTTCAGGCCCCAATCGCTTCGTTTAATAGAGCCATTGACGGTAAAACCGATCCGCTCCACACCGGTGGGATCAACAGCGCTCCAGCCAAACTGTGCGCTGAGCCTGACTGCCCGGCTTACCCCTTTGATGGTAAGCTCGCCCCAGAAATCGTGATTGCCTTTTGAATCGGCCCTGGCAATTGTATTCGATCTGAATTCAATCTGGCGGTGCTTTTTTACATCAAAGAAATCTGCGTCTTTCAAATGTTCATCCCGTTTCAAATCGCCGGTGGTTATTGAGTTCACATCAATGCTCAAATCAATCACCGCAGTTGTAAAATCCTTGCCGGTTGTCGTGATATCGGCATCGAATTTTTCAAAGGTTCCTTTTACATGTGTAACCATTAAGTGCTTTACCATAAAAGCAATTTCACTTTGGCGTTGGTCAATAGACCAGGTAATTTCTTTTTCCATGGTTTTAGTGTTTGGCGTTAAAATACACAGGCATGCGTTTGGAAGAAGAGCGACAGGGCTTCTGACTACATCCTGAACCCTACAGTAAGCTGTGCCCACTGATTCTTGTAACGGGGGTTTGTTGATGAGCCATCGGCATTGTTGTTTTGCAGATCCCAACCAAGACGCCCGCCAATTACGAAGTGCTGTATGTTGATATCGGCACCCACAGTGGCGCACATCAGGTTTTTTTGCGGGTTGTTGTTGTCAAAACTTTGTTGTTGTTGTGTGGTAGTAGTGCCGTTGGTAAAAGCATCTGTCTGACGGACGAGGTATGAAAACTGAGGCCCTGCCAGCAAGGTGAAAAAGGAAGTCAGTTTTAACTGGAACAGCAGTGGCACATCAATCCAATCAGAGGTATGTGTTAACGAGTAATTGTTCCCCAACACTTCACCGGTTGACATATAACCGCGTTGTGAATACAGGAGTTCGGGTTGGATACCGATAAATTTTCCGATGGGGATCGTTATATAAGCGCCACAAGCGACACCAAATTTCGGGCTGGCCACAAAACCGTCGCCTTGTGTATCGTATACGTTCGAATGGTTAAGACCGGCTTTTACTCCAAATGTAAACCGGGTGCGTTTGTCTTGTGAATCCTGGGCTTTAACCTGGATAAGAATGCTGCTAAGGAGTGCGATGGAAAGGATTACTTTTTTCATGTTTATTTTTTTAGGTATGATTAATTTCTCGGTGAACAAAGATGCAGACACCACACCGCTTTCGTCTTACACAACATTTTCAAAGAGTTACATCAATCACTGATCAACTGCAATTCCTGAAACGGGCTTACTATAGGTAGGCGCCGGATGTGCCGGGCCACACATGCGGCACGTTGTTTTGTTGACAGAAGCCTTGCCCTGCACATTATTCACTTCGAGTGAAGCTATCAGGAAACAAAGCGCTCCTGCAATCAATCGTTTTGTTTTCATGATTTATTTTTTTGAGCGGCATTGAATGATTGACACATGCAATCGTCCAGGACCCAGATCCAGCAGGGCCTGTACCGCTCTCCGATTATTCTCTTATTAGAAATAATTTTCAGCCGCACAGATCTTGCATACACGCATCTTTTACGCCCGGCAAAGATTCACATCAATGCCCGGCCGGATGTTACACCCGGGCTTACAACTCTTACAGAAATCCTACTTTCGGCAGGAATCGTACTTATCATACTTAACTACCGCTGTTACCTGACGCGGCGGCTGCCGGGCAATCAGTGAATAATGTAACTCTTGACCCAGTATGTGTAAGGAACTACAAGGGCTTCTTAACATCTTTGTAACAGAATCCGGGCAGTACAGACACCTGCCGCATCAACGCGATTCATGCAGACACCTTTTAAACACATGCACCATGTTCTACGACGGCTTACATTTTTGGGGGATGCACATCATCTGGTGGGTCATCTGGCTAAGTTTAATCTTCTGGATCTTTGCGGTGCCTTACAATATCCCGGGGCAGCGTAAAAAAGAGCTTTCACCACTCGATATCTTACAAAAACGGCTTGCCCTCGGCGAGATCACGACAGAAGAGTTCAGAGAAAAGCTACAGGCGCTTGAGACAGCTGCGCAGAAATAATGAAAATGATCTAAAAAAACAGTGCACCGCTGAGGCCGAAGAGTTGTTCTCACCGGGCAAGCGTCTTGAGCAACAAACATGCGAACACATACAAACCCTCCAACACCCTCTTTATGAAAGAAAACGAAACCGGATCCGTAGTGACTCCAGCAAACAAAAACAATACCCAGGTGTCTGCCATGTTCAGCACCCGCGAGCATGCCGAAAAGGCTTACCGGACACTCGAAGAAAAAGGATACGACAGCGCGCATATCCACGTAATGATGTCGGCCGATACGCATAAAAAACATTTCAGCGACGATAAACATTCGCCCAACTTCGATACACACACCGTAAAGACCACTGCCGGCCCTCAGACCAAAGCCATAGAAGGAGCTGAAACAGGTGCAGCCGTCGGCATTGGTGTAGGCGCCATTGCAGGTGCACTTGCAGCCCTGGGCACCAGCATCCTGATTCCAGGCTTCGGAATACTCATTGCCGGGTCATTCCTGTTAGGAATAGCAGGAGCAGGAGCGGGAGGATTAACCGGAGGACTGATTGGAGGTTTGATCGGAGCAGGTATTCCCGAAGTCCATGCAAAGAAATATCACCAGGGAATAAACGATGGACATATTGTCCTCGGCGTGAAAACACTCACAGAGGAAGAAGCCATTGACATTGAGCATCACTGGAAAAAACAAAAGGGAATTGAAGTAAACCGCTATTGATCAGACCCCGTCAACCACTCCTGCCAGATCAGCTCCTTGTCATACCATGGCGCATTGGGATAGCGCAGGATTGAGAACGGTTAAAAAAACGGGGGTATAAAAAACAAAATCCAGATCCTTCACCCATTCCAGAACGTATAACACATGGCCATTACCTATTACATGCTCCAGATAGAGCCCTGGCTGCTCTTTTTACTGATCACCTTGTTAAGCGGGCTCGCTGCTGCCCTGGGAACCTATCTGTTCCGCAAAAGCATAAGGATCAAGATCCTTCGTTCGCACAATGAGGTAACCGGTTTCTTGTTTTTTGCCATTGCCAGTTTTTATGCACTGCTAATGAGCTTTGTCGTGTTTGTAGTCTGGGGACAGTTAAATCAAACACGGGACAATGTGAGCAACGAAGGAAGTTCGGCCATGGGCCTTTACCGCGACATCAAGTTTTATCCCGACACGGTTGAAGCCAGACAACTGATGGGCATATACCTCGACTTTGTGTACAATGTGGTTGACGAAGAGTTCCCCAACATGGAATGCATGAAACCGGTGGTCAAAACACCCGCCGCATTCAACAAGGTGTTTTATAAAATGGAACACCTAAACCCCAAAAATCCATTCCAGGTGCAATTGGTGGCCGAGATGTTTAATCACCTCAACACCCTATCCGCCTACCGTGGGTTGCGTGCTTCGGGCGAAACAGAGATCCCTTCGCCCATCTGGCTTCCGATGATCATCGGCGCCCTCATTACCATGATCTGTGCAATGCTCCTTGATATTGAACACAGCAGGATGCATGTCATCCTGAATGGGCTCCTGGGTATGTTTATCGGGATGCTGTTCTTCATCATTATCCTGCTTGATCATCCGTATTCGGGCAGCATGGGAATCAAACCCAAATCATACAAACAAATTTTCAGCATGGAGCGCTGGAACAATGAACATCCGGCACAGAAATCATCGTAGGCTGGCGTATCCATCTACAATCACCAACACCACAACATGAAGATCTTCCACAAATTAGCAGCCCTGAGCATTCTCATTTTCATTGTCTCCTGTCAATCGAAGGAACAAAAAACAGATGATGCTTTTGACACGGTAAAAGTGCAAAAAACCGAACAAAAAGACAGTGCCGCAAATGCAAAAGAGCAGGCCCCTGTTCAAAAAGAAACAGAACCAATAAAGAAAGCTGAGCTTTTGGATGAATGGTCACGTTTTCGTTCTGATATGGAAACAAAGATTGCAGCCAATCAAGCTAAAATAAAGACCTTAAAAGGCGCCTCAAATACAAATACCAAGACATTCAGAAAGATTGCCCGTTTAGAAAATGACAACAGCAGCCTCCGCAAACAGATGGATGATTATTGCGCCGATGCAAAGGCGAGACAGGTTAAATTCGTCGCCTCTACCCTGGCTGATGTGAAGGAGATCACGGCTTCGCTGAACGACATGGCCCTTCCGGTAAAGAAATAATGCACACACATGCATCCGTAACCTGGCCGCGCCTGGCTTGATTTACCGGTAAAATGCCGCCAACGGCTGTCCCTACTCCGGATAGTGGGCAAGCAAATCCTGTAGGTCTCTGCTATACGTAGTTTTAGCAAGTTGATGCAGAAACTGCAGGTATTCATTCCGCCTGGGGTTACCGGTCAGACGCGGCAAAACAATACGTGCCGTTTCGAGCCCGTCTTTTGTATCGCCAAGCACAAAATAATCGTATACATAGTTTAACATGACCTCTCCCCAGGGAATCACGTTATCCGGAAAAAGAGCCACCGCTTTATGGAGCGCTGTCTTGGCAGAATCTTCCTGATGCGCACGCATCAAGGCATCTGCAAGATCCCAAAACACGATCTGATAATTCAAGGCGAGCTGCTGATCAGCTTCAGGCAAAGCCGAACCCAGGCCTTTCCACTCGAACTGATTCAGGAGGTTTTGATAATTTACCCCGGTGTTGTATTGCCCGTTTATACTATCGGTCTGCTTCTGGAACACGAAATGCCAGGCAGGGCCTTCGTTCGTAAGAAATTTCATATAGGGCGAATAAAACGCCACCTCGCAGGTATTTGCCACATACATGGGCCGGGTATGGTTGTGTGCAAGCAGATCGAGCAGCATCAAATCATTTTTAAGCAGGTAAGCCTGTGACAGGGTGATGGAATACTCCATCCCTTTCTCATCGCTGAGCAAGAGCCTGTTTGAAGGAAAATACCAGGGCCGCAGCGAATCTCCCTGCCTGGGTTTGCAGCAGGTATCGTTCAGCAACTGAAAGGCTTTGTTTATCTTCATAAACTTTGCCTGTTGCCGTACATAGACCACTTCCCGCACATCTCCCCAATACTGCTCATGCGTCAACGTAAGAGGCAGAGGGGCCGATTTCAAAAACGTTTCCCGGAGCATGTCTATATATCGTGGCAGACGCAACAGCCCGGCATTTACCAGCCTCACATCCGTACGATAACCCAACTTAGTCTGTACATAGAGCAACGGAAACGTATCATTGTCTCCGTTTACGAAAAGTATGGCATCCTTTGCACACATACTCAACAGGTTTTTGGCGTAGGAAATGACAAACTCATCGTATAACATTTTATCGGGCAATTCCTTTCGTGCTTCCTGTTCATCCTGGACCATGAGCAGACTTACATAGGCATTGACATACTCATTGCAGGTCTTGAAACCGATATTGCCCACAATGGTGCCGAATGACGGGTTTAATTTCGTGACCTTCTCAAAGCATTCGATGGCTTTGTGTTCATACTCCCGGTACAACTTCAATTGATCAGGGCTTAGGGCATCTTTGTGTTCGGGGAGTGTAAAACGTTCATGCTCATCCGGAAAATCATTCTGGTTGCTGATCAGGTTAGTAGCCCTGCTGGCATAGGCCCGGCCGAGGATATAAAACAAAGAATCGTTCAGATCGGTATGTGTTTTCAGCTCATCGATCACATCCCGTTCCCAGCCCGAATAACCCAGGTATACCGAGCTGTTGAAGGCCCGGAGGGTCCATTCGTCTTTCAAATTGGCCGGTATCTCCACCGGGTTTCCGGGTTTGCTCTTGTCGAAATCCAACTCCTTGTATTCCCTCGCTGAAGCCGACCAATACAGCGCAGTTTTTACCAATTTCAGCGACCCACTGTATTCGTAAATGCTTACATGCCAGCCATCTTTGCGCTTTTCGAATTTTGTGGTAACCTCCAGATACGCACTCCGCAGATCGTATGTCTGAAAGAATTGCTGAACAACCGTTTCGAAACGGGGGAACTGTTTGGTTGGGTATTCCTGGGCACTGGCCGAACAAGCAACCAGAAGCACCCAAAAAAGGACAAATGCTGTTTTAACGCGTCGTATCATTACACAGGTTTTATAGATGGGTTTGTATTTTTTACTGCCGCTCCATGACAGTCATACTCAGCGTAAAACAGAACACGTTGCTGTACAAAATGAAACGGGCATTCAGAAACCGGGCAGGGTCCAAATATATATCTTTTCTTTCTCAAGTTAAGGAAAAGAGCCTATCGAAAGTATGTGTGTTGGCAGACAGGGACTGGCATTATTCACATCCTCCCGACCGTACAGAAAGAGCAGCGAAACGTGTTTGGAAGTGTAATGAGCAGCACGCGGTAAGGAAGAAGCGTGTCTGGAGGCAGAAGAAAGTGCGATGGACAAGGCAGGAACGTGTGTGGACGAGGAAAAAGAGTCGGAAGACGTAGAAGAAACGTGTATTTACGAATACAAAGAGTCGATATACGAAGCGGATGACTGTATCTACGAAGATCAAGAGTCGATAGACGAAGAGGAAGATTGTATTTACGAAGGAGAAGCATGTATTTATGAAGGGAAAGCGTTTAATGACGAAGGAGAAGCGTGTATTTATGAAGGGAAAGCGTTTAATGACGAAGGAGAAGCGTGTATTTATGAAGGGAAAGCGTGTAATGACGAAGGAGAAGCATGTATTTATGAAGGGAAAGCGTGTACTGACGAAGGAGAAGCATGTATTTATGAAGGGAAAGCGTGTAATGACGAAGGAGAAGCATGTATTTATGAAGGGAAAGGGTGTAATGAGGAAGGAGATGACAGTATTTACGAAGGGAAAGCGTGTATTTATGAAGGAGGAGCGTGTACTGCGACTCCAAAAGAATGAGCACAAGCATGCAGCAGAGAAGACATGAAACCGGGTTTGTTTCCTGAAGAAACGCTTGGAATGTTCTAAGTTCCTCAAAATCAGAACACAGAAAAATATTCGGAGCAGATCGCAAGACCTTGCCGACAGGCGATTTGCCCATCCATTTTTTCGATTTTTCCTTAATTTCCCTACCTTCGCAAGCCTTTTCGGGTTTTCGGACGATTGATTAAACCTCAGAACCCCCAGGGCAGTTTTCTAAACCCCCTTTTATGAGTGAAAAACGCACAAAAATCGAAGAATTGCTGAAAAGCACCGAGTTTGGAAAAACAGTGACTGTCAAAGGTTGGGTAAGGACGTTCCGGAACAACCAGTTTATTGCCATCAACGATGGGTCCTGTCTCAACGGTATCCAGGCCGTGGTTGAACTGAACTCCCTGGACGAGGGCATACTCAAACGTCTTAACACAGGAGCCTCCGTTTCGATAACCGGCGAACTGGCAGCATCTCTCGGAAAAGGTCAGAAGGTAGAAGTAAAAGTAAAAACGCTCGAAATCCTGGGCGATTGCGATGCCGAAAAATATCCCTTGCAGCCTAAGAAACACAGTCTTGAATTTCTGCGCGAAAAAGCGCATCTGCGTTTCCGTACAACCACCTTTTCGGCTGTGTTTAAGGTGCGCCATGTGCTGGCCTTTGCTATTCATCAGTTTTTTAACGACCGGGGCTTTGTCTATATGCATACCCCTATCATTACGGCTTCGGATGCTGAAGGAGCCGGCGAAATGTTTAAAGTAACCACCCTGCCCTTCGATAAAACCCCGAGAGATGAGCAGGGCGCTGTTGATTTCAAGGAAGATTTTTTTGGAAAAGCCACCAATCTAACCGTATCGGGTCAGCTTGAAGCAGAGCTTGGAGCCATGGCTTTTGGCTCTGTTTATACCTTTGGCCCTACATTCAGGGCCGAAAACTCCAACACGGCCCGTCATGCTGCTGAGTTCTGGATGATAGAACCCGAAGTGGCTTTCAATGATCTCGACGATAATATGCAACTGGCCGAGGATATGCTCAAGTATGTGATCCGTTATGCCACCGAGCGCTGCCCCGATGAACTGGAGTTTTTAAAAAACAGGCTCCTGGAAGAAGAAAAACAAAAACCCCAGGATGAACGTGCAGAGCTCGACCTGCTTGCCAAGCTTCAGTTTTGTCTGGACAACGATTTTCAACGTCTTACCTATACCGAGGCCATAGACATCCTCCGGAACTCAAACCACAACAAAAAGAAAAAATTCAAATACATCATCGACTCCTGGGGCGCTGATCTTCAATCAGAACATGAACGTTATCTGGTAGAAAAGCATTTTAAAAAGCCGGTGATCCTGACCGATTACCCAAAAGAAATCAAGGCTTTTTACATGCGTGAAAACGAGGATGGAAAGACCGTGCGTGCCATGGATATCCTTTTTCCCGGCATCGGCGAAATTATCGGAGGTTCACAACGCGAAGAACGTTTGGGGCATCTCGAGAAACGCATGCAGGAAATGCACATCCCTGCCGAAGATCTCTGCTGGTACCTGGATACACGCCGGTTTGGAACAGTGCCTCATGCCGGTTTCGGTCTGGGTTTCGAACGTCTGATTATGTTTGTTACAGGCATGGGTAATATTCGCGATGTCATCCCATTCCCCCGTACCCCAAAAAATGCAGAGTTTTAACCTGAGCCGTTTCTTAAATAGTCCAGGTCGTACGCAGGAACATCCCCCCTCACCTCCGAAGAAGAGCCGGGGGAGAGGTCAACTTTGATGCAGAATCAGTAAATTAGTGGTACGATGTTAAAACAATCACTCAGTCATAAATTACTTCAGAAACTCAGTCCACAGCAAATCCAGCTGATGAAGATGTTGCAGCTGCCTACCATTGCGCTGGAACAACGTATCAAAGAAGAACTGGAAGCAAACCCGGCCCTGGAAGAAGGAAAGGATGACGACGAGGAGGAAGTGATCAGCGATACCGACGATTCAGAGATCAACGACGATAACGAAGGGGATGAAAAGACAGAGAAAGAAGAAGAAATAACCCAGGAAGATCCCGACGAGGATAAGACCACCCAGGAAGAAAAAGAAACCGATATCGAGGATTATTTTGACGACGATGAATTTCCGGATTACAAACTGGAAGTCAATAACTCCAGCCCGGATGAGGAACGAAGGGAAATACCGATTGTTGCAGGGGCCGGTGTCCAGGATTTGCTCCTTACCCAGCTTGGCATGCTCGATCTCGACGAACATCAGGATGCGGTAGCCCGCTATCTGATCGGAAACCTGGATGATGACGGATACCTGCGGCGCGAACTGTTATCCATCGTTGATGATATTGCCTTTGCACAAAACATCGAGACCAGCGAAACCGAACTCCTGAAACTCCTGCATACCATCCAGCAGTTTGATCCTCCGGGAATCGGCGCTCGTGATTTGCAGGAATGCCTGCTCCTGCAACTCAAACGAAAACCGGCCACCTTTGTCAACGAACAAGCCAGACGTATCGTTGGTGATATGATGGAAGAGTTTTCGAGAAAGCATTACGACAAGATGGCCAAAAAGCTGGATGTGGATGATGAGATGCTCAAAGAGATCATTCATGAAATCATACACCTCAATCCGCGTCCCGGCGATTCGGTTGTAGACAGCAAGGGTTCGGTAGCCCAGATAACCCCCGACTTTATCATCAATGTAGTGGATGATAAACTGGAACTGTCATTAAACTCCCGCAATGCACCCGACTTGAAAGTAAGCCGCGAATACAGCCGTATGATGGGCGATTATTCAAGCCGTAAAGACAAGACTTCGAAAGAAGCGCTTACGTTTGTAAAACAAAAGGTTGAAACAGCACGCTGGTTTATTGACGCCATCCGTCAACGTCAGGAAACGCTTTTGTTTACCATGAATGCAATCATGGAATATCAGTATGAGTATTTTTTCGAAGGAGACGAGACCAAGCTGAAACCCATGATCCTGAAAGATATTGCCGATCGGGTAAACATGGATATCTCTACCATCTCGCGTGTGGCAAACAGCAAATATGTACAAACCGAGTTCGGCACTTTTCTGCTTAAAACATTCTTTTCAGAATCGCTTTCGACCGACAGTGGTGAGGAAGTATCATCGCGGGAGGTGAAGAAGATCCTGAGCGATTGCATTTCGGCCGAAAGCAAGAAAAAGCCTCTCACCGACGACAAGCTGTGCAGCATCCTGAAAGAAAAAGGGTATAACATCGCGCGCCGCACCGTGGCCAAATACAGGGAACAGCTGGAGATACCGGTTGCCAGGATGCGGAAGGAGTTATAACCTATTCTGGGTTTACACTTCCCCGAAGACTTTATCTTCAAAATGCCGAAGGAAGAATAGCACTTCGTGTATTTAGGGTTCACTCAAAAAGTCGGCAATCTGGTGGAGGACGAATCGCCCTGTGCGCTGGGAAGTCCACGCGGAGAGCGAACTTCAAGATGGCTGGCGAGAAGCGGTGGCCTGTGCTGAAAAGCCATCTTGAAGTTGGTCCGCGTGGCGTCTTTTTTGCGTTACTTTTTGGACGAGCAAAAAGTAACTAAAAAATTCCTTTGAACACAACGTTCGTCCACGTACTGCTTGGTGCAAGGGTTTTGATTGGAATCGACATGTAGTCTTGTATCTCAATGATAAAAATGAGACATTATGTGTTGATTGGGTGATGGCTGGAGGTGTTTAAGTGGACCCTATTTATATCGCCTTTTATGGAAAAACGCATTGCTTCCTTCATCACCTATCTGTTCCACCCCTTGCTCATCCCTACCTATGGGATGTGTATCATCTACCAGTTCTTTTCGGGTCTTTACTTTATACACGATTGGCGCGTGCCCTTGCTCATCCTGGGCATTACATTTGTTTCAACCTGTTTATTGCCGGCATTGAGCACGGTGCTGTTGTTCAAATCGGGTTTTATCAAGAGCCCCGAACTGAGTGATCGTAAAGAAAGGTTGTTGCCCTATCTTATCACCTCGCTTTATTATTCATTTGCCTTTTATTTGTTCGACCGGTTTCCGATCCCCTCGGGCATGCTACATATCATCCGGTTATTTATACTGGGCGCCGCAGGGTCTATCTTACTGACAGCCCTCATCACTCTTTTTTGGAAAATCAGTGCGCATACCATTGCTATCGGGGGGCTTGCCGGAGCCTTGCTTGGCTTGAATTTTATCCTGCCCGTATCCTCTTTCGGGGTGTTTTATGCTGCATTGCTTTGTGCCGGAGTGGCAGGGTATTCGAGGCTTAAACTCAATGCACATACACCTGCCCAGGTTTATGTTGGGTTTATACTCGGCTTTGCCAGCATGTTTGGCTTGATTTCTTTTCTCTGATTTCTCCCTCCCTTATTTCTTGAGGTTCAGCAAACCCTGTACAGATTTGTTCCTGACCTGTTTTTATCCCCAAAAATTATTTATCTGGCTATGGCTGAATATCGTTTAACGAATATTCTGTCTATTACATAGTTTTGAGTCTATTTTTGCCTCCCAATTGAGGTCTTCACTCCAGAAAGTGATTTTCAGGAGGTTATCTCATAAAACTAAAAACAACTTACAATGAAAAAGGTAAATTTTAAAACAAAATTGGCACTAAACAAGGACACCGTCACGCGGCTTCAATCTGCACAACTGAATGATATTAAAGGGGGTGATGTGCAAGCGTTAAGTTGGTTCCGAACGTGGTGTAGGGGTGGTCAAACAAGTAAGGTTTGCTGTTGGACCAAGCAGTGATGACAGTAAAGAGATGAAAAATCTCCAGCTGATATACGGCTGGAGATTTTTTTCCGCAAGACATTATTTTCAGCCAAACTGAATTATTTATTCAACTGCTTTAAGATCAATTCGTGAACCACTTAACATATTTGTAAAATTATGGCTTATGAGATTATTGGAATATTTTTACCCTCTAAAAATGAGAATCCACCTATAATTAAACATCGTTTAACGAATATTCTATCTATTACATAGTTTTGAGTCTATTTTTGCCTCCCAATTGAGACCTTCACTCCAGAAAGTGATTTTCAGGAGGTTATCTCATAAAACTAAAAACAACTTACGATGAAAAAGGAGCTTTTCAAAACAAAATTGGCACTAAACAAGGACACCGTCACGCGGCTTCAATCTGCACAACTGAATGATGCTAAAGGGGGAGATGTGCAGGCCTTAAGCTGGTTTCGAAGCTGGTGTAAGGATGGCACTACAACCCTTGCTTGCTTGACTAAGCAGTGATTGCGAAGTGATCTAAAATATTCTTCGGCACCCAGATAGCCGGAGAATATTTTGCGTTACTGACATTATTCAATGAAGCTTGAGATACTATTACGGCGCGACAAAAATAATGCTAAACAACCATTCATCTCTCCTTAAACCGAATTGGTTACACTAGGACAAATCCTTTAAATTAATTATAAAATGAAACACCTCCTTCCAATCCTAACTCCTTGTTTGCTGTGCCTAACATTAAACGCCCAGTACATCCTAAACAACTCAACAGCAGGCAAAAGGTTTCAGGAGGCAATTCCTGCCAGCCAATTTGTATTGCTGGGCGAAAGTGATCATCTGGTAAAACAATTCAATGAATTCAAGGATTCGCTGGTCATTCAAATGCTTAACACAAACAAACAAGCCGTGTTGGTGTTCGAAAGCGGAATCTGCGAGCTCTTTTGTCAGGTACTTAATACAAAGACGACGCATCCGGTCGGCATCAGGACCTGCCTCTTTCCGATTTGGAGTGTAAAAGAAAATCAACCCCTGTTTGATTTTTTAAATTCAAATGCATTTACAATCGTCGGAATTGATCTTCAATCGTATAATTACAGATATTCCTCGCTTGCGGATAGTCTTCTTAAGCAGGCTAAGATCTGTAGTGACTTTTTTCACATGGATAGTATCCTGGTAAGACTTTCTCTGAAAAAACAAATGTTAACGTTGAAAAACAGTGATCTGAACTTCCCCAAAGAAAAACTCCTGGCTTATTATTCTGACTTAATGAAAAAGCTTCAGGCAAATCCAGGTTTGATGAGTTCCGAACTTGATCCATTTCATACTGCTTTATTCATCGAAACACTTCGAAACCGGATTGATTTATGCACAGAAATTACATTGATGCAATACAATGATTTCATGACTTTTCGGGATTCCATCATGTTTCGAAATCTCAAATGGTTTGCTGACAATATGGCTCCGGGCACCCAGTTTATTGTCTGGGCCTATAATGGTCATATTGCCAAAACGAATGTAAATCATGAACATTTTAAGTGTGTTGGTACTTATCTTCAGGATGCATATCCTGGAAAGGCAGTGGTGGTAGGGTTATTATATGCCAAAAAGAAAGGCGATGGACTGCACTCGCTTTTTGAAACCGACAGACATGTGAGGAAAGCTTTTAAGGGTTTTGAAAGTAACGAGAAAATGCTCTTTTCAGGCAATCCGGCCCCTGACCGGGATGCTGAACATTTTCACAAACAGTTTGACTATGTGGTATTATTCAGGCATACAGAAATGCCAACGTATGTAAAGTGGGAGTGAGGATTCGTTGATGGGCCGCAGATTATTAAGAGGGTTATGATAAACCCAAAATGAACAGTAGAAACGTAGTGCACTACTGTTCAGTGCGTTCAGCCTTTGCGAAAGGATTTGGGTTATCCCGCTGCTCCTAAAGAGCTGCCGGCCTTTTCAGAGCGTTAGCCATTTCCAACTGAAAAATGCGGGATAAACCGGGATTTTGGAAAAGCCGTGTAACAGGCTAATGCAACGTGCGTTAAGCCTTTTGTGTGTGTGCATCCCGGTTATCCCGCTGGGTGTATCTGCTGTCTGCCATTTGAGCGGGAAGGCCTATTCCTGATGAATAATGCGGGATAAACCGGATTTTGGAAAAGCCGTGTAACAGGCTAATGCAACGTGCGTTAAGCCTTTTGTGTGTGCATCCTGATAATCTGCGTTCAATCATGCTGAGGAGTTTCAATTAACATCACATCTCAATGCACCAACGCCAGGGGATTAAGCAAGTTGGCATACGAGGTAAGATCCATTTTTACAGAACCGATCAGCACATCGGCCTGGGCGCGTACGGGGATATGGTTCTTATCATCCGAAATCCATACATTGAGGTCTTCTTCTTTTTTGAATACCCGGCCACGTTGTACAATCGGGCGGAATTTCAGACAACGCACCTTGCCTACATCGGTATTGATCGTTTCCCGGCAAATAAATCTGATCTTGAGCGGCCAGATCTCGTTGTCGATAAAGCTGTCTAATGAAAAGGTATCGCCTGCTTTAACATTGCTCATATCTATGGTGCGTGCATAAAAGAATGCCGAAATCATATCCTGGGTATATTCGGGGATGTCGAAAAGCTTGCCGTTGCTCATCACCTTTTTCTTTTCATGATCATAGACCTGATCCTGGTTAATTTTGTACCCGCCTTCATTCACTCTTCGAATAAAAACAACAGGGGTTATCGAGCCTTCGTCTATAAACGATTCATAGCGGTCTCTTACCTTATAAAAAGGATCAAATGCGCTGCGGCTTTTTCCGATTCCAACCACATGATAGGTAGGCCGGTCGTTGAGGAGTTTGTTTTCATCGGTCACCGTTACTTCGGCAGTGCCTGCATCGATTATGCCATAGTGAAGCCTGAAACAGAGCACTTCGCCCCGTTTAAAGCTTTCGTTCTTTATTGAACGTAACGTTGTTGCCGGTGGGTCGGTGCCGGGAGGAGCAACAGGTATAAAAGAAGCAAGCAAACAAACCAGGGGCAACAGCAGAAGGACAGAAAAGGGGTATTTTTTCATGATCCAGAGGGTATTGCAGAAGGCTAGTCACTGATTATCCCGCATGATGCATTAGAAGCAGGGCATCTCTAATAACCCCGTTTTCCTGACCTCTCCCTGACCCTCTCCCAAGGAGAGGGAATGTTTGGAAGGGGTTATTAGAGATGCCCAGTAGGCATTCGTGAACAAGCCATCTAATGCACAATCTGGGATTATGCCAACAACTACACATTAAACGACAATATTCACGATTTTGTTATGCACCACAATCACTTTCTTGGGTTCCTTGCCGTCCATCATTTTATGTGTTTGTTCGTGGGCAAGCACTTCTTTTTCAACTAGTTCTTTGTTCAGACTCAGATCGAGTTCGATGAAAAATTTTGTTTTTCCGTTGAGCGAAACGGGGTAATTAAAAGCCGTTTCCTGTACCTGTTTCTCGTCATACAGCGGAAAACGTGCAAAGGTAATGCTTGCATCATGACCCAGCAACTTCCAGAGTTCTTCGGCAATATGAGGCGCATAGGGCGAAACAAGGATAGCCAGAGGTTCGAGGATTGCACGTTTGTTGCATTTCAGCTCGGTAAGTTCGTTTACACAAATCATAAAATTGCTTACCGAGGTATTGAATGAATAACGCTCGATATCGTCCATCACTTTTTTGATGGTTTTGTGCAAGGCTTTGAGTTCGGGTTTTGAAGCGGGTTCATTGCTTACAAAAAAAGCATCTCCGACAACCTCTCCCCCGGCCCCTCCCTCAACGGGAGGGGAGCCTTTGTGTGGAGTTGCATGATAAAGACGCCAGAGTTTACGGATAAAGTTCGAAACGCCTGTTATCCCGTTGGTGTTCCAGGGTTTGCTTTGTTCCAGTGGGCCGAGGAACATCTCGTATAAACGTAAACAGTCGGCTCCGTATTGATCGCAGATGTCGTCGGGACTTACTACGTTATACTTTGATTTAGACATTTTTTCCACCTCTGAATCGCAGATGTATTTCCCATCTTCGAGAATAAACCTGGCATGATTGAATTCCACCCTCCAGGCTTTATACTTCCCGATATCCAACTCGCTGTTTGATACCATATTTACATCGGCATGAAGCTTTGAAATAGTCTTGTTCTTTGAAAATGCATCCATGTCGGAGGCAGTAAAATTGTTCACTAAAAGAAGCTGTTTGATGTACTCGAAATGATCGCCGTTGTTGCTGAGTAAAGCAAAATATTTTTCCATCAACCCTTGGGAGACAAAAGCATTGATGGCATCTATCCGGTAAACAAAACAGGAGCTTCCCTGAATCATCCCCTGATTAATCAATTTCTGAGCAGGCTCACTAACAGGAACCAACCCAAGATCATTCAAAAACTTTGTCCAAAACCGTACATACAACAAATGCCCGGTGGCATGTTCAGAACCGCCTATGTATAAATCAACATCCATCCAATACTCCATGGCTTTGCGTGAAGCAAACTCGGCGGGGTTACGCGGATCCATATAACGCAGGTAATACCACGAACTGCCGGCCCAACCGGGCATGGTGGTGGTTTCGTATTCATACATGTCTTTGTATTTCCAGTTTTTTGCACGGCCTAAAGGTGGCTCACCGGTTTCGGTTGGGAGGAATGAATCGATCTCCGGAAGCTCCAGGGGCAGTTCGGTTTCAGCAATGGTATACGGAATTCCATCTTTGTAATAAACCGGGATGGGTTCGCCCCAATACCGTTGACGGCCAAACGCTGCATCGCGTAAACGGTAGTTGGTGCGAGCCTTGCCAAGTTCAAGATGCGCAATCTCGGCAATGACGGTTTTGATGGCCTCTTTTACTTCAAGTCCATCCAGAAAGCCCGAATTAATGAGTTTGCCTTCCTTGGCATCGTAACTTTCTTTGCTGATATCGCCCCCGCTTACCACTTCGGGTATGGGCAGCTTAAAATGTTTGGCAAAGGCATAATCGCGCGAATCGTGCGCAGGAACGGCCATGACAGCTCCGGTTCCATACCCGGCAAGCACATAATCGCCTATCCAGACAGGTATTTCGGCTCCTGTAAACGGATGAACGACATAGGCGCCGGTAAACTCACCGGTTATTTTTTTTACATCTGCCTGCCGTTCGCGTTCACTTCGGTTTTTGGCGTAGGCAATGTATGCATCTACTGCACTCTTTCGGTCGGCTGTAGTAATAAACGGCACCAGTTCATGTTCGGGAGCCAGGGTCAGAAAGGAAACGCCGAATACCGTATCCGGACGGGTGGTGAAGACTTCGATTTGTGCATCACGGTCATTCATCCTAAAACGTAAGGAAGTACCCACACTCCTCCCAATCCAGTTTCGTTGTGCTTCCTTCATGCTTTCTGTCCAATCCAGGGCATCCAGGTCATTCAACAAACGTTCGGCATAGGCAGTGATACGCATGCTCCACTGAGGCATGCGTTTACGTTCCACCGCAAAGCCTCCGCGTTCAGACACGCCATCCTTTACTTCGTCGTTGGCAAGCACAGTACCCAGCTTGGGGCACCAATTTACCCAGGCTTCGCTCAGATAGGCCAGGCGGTAATTCATCAGTATGTCTTGTTGTTCTTTTTCAGAAAAACATTCCCAGTCGGCTGCCGTAAATAGTGTTGTTTCCTCACAGACGGCCTGAACCTCCCTGTTTCCGTGGGTAGCAAACTGATAAACAAGACGTTCGATAGGTTCGGCCCTGTTGGTTTGTTTATTGTACCAGGAATGGAAGATTTGAATAAAAATCCATTGCGTCCATTTGTAATAATCGGGTTCGGAGGTGCGCACTTCCCGGTCCCAATCGAACGAAAACCCGATCTTATCCATCTGCTCCCTATACCTGTCTATGTTTTGTTTGGTGGTTATCAGTGGGTGCTGCCCGGTTTGTATGGCATATTGTTCGGCAGGCAATCCAAAAGAATCAAAACCCATGGGATGCAACACATTAAAACCGGTGATGCGTTTGTAACGGGCCACAATGTCGGAAGCAATATACCCTAATGGATGACCTACATGCAAACCGGCCCCAGAAGGATAGGGAAACATATCGAGCACATAGTACTTGGGTTTGCCGCCCTCTTCAGTAGTCTTAAAGGTCTTGTGCCGGGCCCAGTAATCCTGCCATTCTTTTTCCACTTTTCTGAAATTGTATTCCATAGGGGTCCTTCAATCGGTTTAAGGCCTGAAATTAAGAAATTTTTCTGCATGGATACAGCCTTTGCCATCGGCAGGATCAGGGCAAGAGAGATGTCTTAACCGGGCCGTTTATTCCTCAGGCAAGTAGTCTGATCGTTCAAAACCACCATTCACTCACCGAAACCGGCAATCCACTCATTCATCAATCCAAGCATCACTTTTTAATGTATTTTGCATGCTCAAACCCACATATTTTATGATGAAAGCGAAAAAAACAGTCTTTACCGTGTTGTTGTGTGTGCTTACAAGTATGTCGGTCTGGTCTCAGAAAAAGACACCTCCTGCTTCAGCCGGAGGTAACCAGAAAGGCGCCGCGGCAAAGGTAAAAGTAACCTGGGGCGATGCCTACGAAATACCCCGAAAACATAGTGAAGCAGCCTTTATCGGGAATGCAAAAGAAGGCTATATACAGGTCTTGACACATGGCAATAAGTCGATGATCCTGAAACGTTTTGACTCCAAGCTCAAAGCAGCCGGTTTGGGCACCATCAACCTCGACGACATGCCCAGGGGTTGGGTAAATGAAGGTTTTGTGACCCTGAAAAAGAATGTCTATTTTTTATTTTCCTCCTGGGATCACGATGCCAAACGCGAAAGCTTTCATGCCCGTAAGGTTGATCTGCAGGGCAGCAGCCTGGGCCCGATCAAAGACATGATGGAGTCAGACAAAATCGGTGTTGCCGGCAGAGGCGGTTTCAGTTTCTTCGGCCCCATGCCTGCCGTACGGGTTGGAGGATATGGTACCGGAAAATATACCATCATGACTTCGAGCGACAGCAGTAAACTGTTTGTGAGCTATATGCTCAAACCCGAAGTAAAAAACGACAAGAAAAGCTTTGAGATTGACGGGATGTACTCGTTTGATGAAGACCTGAACAAGGTAAACGGGGGCGAATTCACCATGCCTTACACCGAAGCCATGATGGACAACGAAGACTATCAGGTCGATAAAAACGGGATCATCTTCATGCTCGCCAAGGTCTATGAAGAAACCCGCAAGGAAGCCAAAGATAAAAATACGCCCAACTATCATTATGAAGTGTTTAGGTATAACAAGGGAAACAAAAATCCCGACATCATCCCTTTTGCACTACAAGATGGGTTTACAAAAAGCATTGAGATCATGGATGATGCCGATGGAAACCTGCGTTGCACGGGTTTTTACTCCAAAGAACGCAACGGCACAACCACCGGCGCCTTTTTGTTGAAACTCGATGCCGGGCAAAACACGTTATCCAAATTTCAAAAGGGATATTACGATTTCCCGGCCGATGTCCTCAAACAGTTTGAAACAGCCCGTACACAACGCAAGATGGAACGAAAAGAGAAAAAAGGCACCCTGGGCGCCTCCAATCTTGAATTCCGCGACTTTTTTATACACCCCGACGGAAGCGTCACACTTGTTGGTGAAGAGCATTACACCGTTACCACAACTACCTCAGACGGTCATGGACACACCACCACACACACTACCTATTACTACAATGATATCATGGCCATGAATATAGACCCGGTAGGAAATATGGCCTGGGTGAAAAAGATACCCAAGGCACAATCGGGCGGGGCTGGTATGGGCGGCATGTCGTTCAAATTCTTTGCCAAAGGAAATGATGTCTATATGTTCTATCTCGACAATGCAAAGAATGCCACACTCACGCTCGATAAAACGCCTGCACACCATCTCGATGGCAAGGGAGGTATTTTTGTTTGCGAAAAGATTGATGGAAAAGGAAAAGACTCGCGCACCGTACTCTTCGATTCAAAAGAGCTGAAACAACGCATTTATCCTACACAAATCACAACGGTATCAACCAAACAAATGCTCACCACCACGGCCAGGAAAAAGACACGCACGCTCATGATGCTGACGGTAGATTAAACCCGCTGCCAGCAGCATGGGTTCCTCCATCACCAAACGATGGATCAATACAGACGAACACCGGCACTACGTTCACTGTTGGGAGAATAATACCTCCCCTGGCCTGTTTTTTGTGCTGGTATGCCCCTGCAGACAAACGTGCCGACCCTCTTCTTACATCCGCTTTCCTGGCGGTGAAAACTGCGGCAGGAAGAATCTGTACAAGTGCAACTGTTTTGTGTACGGTTGCAAATGATTCAGGCCCCAAAACATCCGGCTTCCTGCCAAAGGCAGTTAAAACCTGTACGATTTCAATTGAAACAGACACGTGAGAAAGTGAACTGCAACCGGTTGCAATTGACATCGGTAAGATAGAATAAGAAACGTGTATCATTTCAATTGAAACAGATACGATTGAAATTGAAACCGTTAAGATGGAATAAGAAACAGCAACGATGGCAATTGACATCGGTACAAAAGAAAGAGAAACAGATACAATTGCAATTGAAAGGAATGCAAAAGAAATTGATTCAGACACGATTGCAATTGAAATGGATGCAATGGAAAGTGAAACCGGTGAGATTTCAATTGCAACAGGCAAGATGTAAGATGATTCAGGTACGATTGAAATTGCAATCGTACAAAACACATCCATAAGCGGCGAAAGATGTGTATTGCCTGTTAAATTGGCCTGTTCGCAATTGTCTGAACGATGATTAAACCCTGTTTGTGCATCAGATGGCGTGTGCGCTGATGCACTGTGTGTCAGGATTTGCGCGGTACGGATACTCATCGGGATGGGTTATCCGGGGTTTTGCATTAGCCGTGTAACAGGCTAATGCAAAGTGCGTTAGGAATTGTGCGCTGGCATCCCGGTTATCCGGGATTTTGCATTAGCCGTGTAACAGGCTAATGCAAAGTGCGTTAGGAATTGTGCGCTGGCATCCCGGTTATCCCGCGGGTTCGTCGTGCTGCTGGCCTTTTGAGCGCGAATGCCTGCTTCGAATGCATCCTGCGGGTTTAAAGAAAAGTTTGGTCCATGCCTGACCTACAGTAAATGCTTAACCTCGGAAAACTTACCAGCAATTAATTCCAAATCTGATAGATCCGCGCTTGTTCCTCCCTGGCAGGATTCTATCAACCCGCGGGCGATACGATATGGCATACGCTTTGGCACATCCCTGTCAGCTCTTTTGTTTCAGGAATCAGGTAC
This sequence comes from Bacteroidota bacterium, assembly GCA_013289095.1. GTDB lineage: Bacteria > Bacteroidota > Bacteroidia > Palsa-965 > Palsa-965 > Palsa-965. Next base: position 29,556 of record JABDAO010000010.1, read on the forward strand.
AATGCCCGCACCTGCCATCCCTGCATTTTTACTAACTTTATGCCGCTTCTTGAACCCCGATCGTTCATCTGCCGTCTTTTATTCCCCTGCCATGCAACTAAACACCCAACCACTTTCTGAATGGATCCCTGGAGTAAAACATCCGCTGATCATCAGTGGCCCTTGCGGTGCGGAGACGGAAGAACAAGTGATACAAACCGCCCGTGGCATTGCTGCACTCGGAAAGGTTTCGGTTTTCAGGGCCGGCATCTGGAAACCACGTACACGCCCCAATTCATTCGAAGGGGCAGGCCCCCAGGCATTTGCATGGCTTGGCCGTGTAAAGACTGAAACCGGGTTGCTTACAACGGTTGAAGTAGCCACGGCCGAACATGTGGAGCTGGCATTGAAACACGGGGTCGATATACTTTGGATCGGCGCACGCACTACCGTAAATCCTTTTTCTGTTCAGGAAATTGCAGAAGCGTTGAAAGGGGTGGATATACCCGTGATGGTGAAAAACCCCGTTCATGCCGATATCCAGTTGTGGATCGGCGCGCTCGAACGTCTGAATCTTGCAGGAATAACCAAACTTGCCGCCATCCACCGTGGTTTTTATACGTCTGACAAAACCTGTTACCGCAATATCCCGCGTTGGGAAATACCAATAGATCTTCAAACGCAATACCCAGCGCTTCCCATCATTTGCGATCCCAGCCATATCTGCGGGCGTACCGAAACCATTCAGGGAGTAGCCCAAAAAGCGCTTGATCTGAATATGGCCGGGCTGATGATCGAAACGCATGTCAATCCACAGGCTGCATTGAGCGATGCCAAACAACAACTCACGCCACTTGCACTTGGCATCTTGCTCGATTCGTTGAAAGTACGGAACGTCACATCGGCCAACAAAGCATTTACCGACCAGCTGGAGCAGCTGCGGGTGATGATCGATGAGATCGATGAACAGATGATCCGCACCCTTGCACAACGCATGAAAATGATCAACCGGGTAGGCGAATATAAACGCGATAACAACGTGACGGTGTTCCAGCTCGAACGGTGGCAGGAAATCCTGAAGTCGCGTATGGCCATGGGCATTATACAGGGCCTGGACGAAAATTTTGTGAAAGAGGTGTGCGAACTGCTTCACAAAGAATCGATCCGGCGACAGACCGAGATTACCCAGGTAGGAAAACCCCGATGAATCCGGAGCAGATACGTATGCCGAAAAGAGCAGCCTTAAAATTGTGTTCGCTTGCAGCATTGCTGCCCCTGCTTTATGTCACGCTTTCGTTCACCGGCAGAAAATATACCCCCGACTCCCCTCCTTCGCCCGATACCCGTTACACGTTCAAAAGCATTGCCTATGGGCCCGAAAACCGAAACATACTCGATCTGGCCTTGCCCAAAGGACGCAGCGTAAAACAAACACCCTTGATCTTGTTTATACATGGAGGAGCCTGGGTGGCAGGCAACAAACTATTTTTCAGACGGGAGATGGAAATGTTTGCCGATTCGGGTTTTGCCTGCGCCTGTATAGACTACCGTTTTGTAAACAACCAGAAACATGTGCATCACAAAGAAATAACTTCGGATGTGATGCTTGCGCTTGATTATATTACCCACCATGCGCAAAGCTGGAATATTTCGCCCGATCGTATCGGGCTGTGGGGGCATAGCGCCGGAGGACATCTGGCAATGATTGTAGCCTATACGATGAATACCGATAGACGCATTAAAGCCGTTGTTTCGTGGTCGGGACCTACCAATTTTCTGGATGCACTACAGCCTACCGGGCAATCAACCGGCGAAAACATCCTCCAGGTTTATACCGGAACACCGCTTAAAACCGCTGCCGATACCGCCGTATGGAAATCGGTGAGCCCTTATTACATGGCCACAGCATCGGCTGTTCCTACCTTGTTTGTGCAAGGCATGCAGGACAACCTGGTGCCTGCACCGATGGCCGTAAAGATGAAAGCACGGCTCGATTCATTGGGTGTGGATACCGACATGTTGCTGATGAAAAATGCAGGTCATGTCTATGTGGGATTCAGTCTGGAAAAGGCCAGAAAGGCTGGATATGCGTGGATGAAGGCGAAGCTTTGAACATGCGGTTCAAAGTTCAGGACATCACTGGCTTCTGAGCCATTACAACAGGCCCTGCGAACCAGATGTTCAAGAACGTATCCCGGAAATTATAGCTATCTTGTAATGAAGTTGCTTGATTCGGTCCTGTTAAGGTAACCACTGAGACACAAAGAACAGGAATGCTCACTACGAAATAAAAGTAACACCTTAGTGGTTCTGAGTGCTTTCCATGCCTTCGTGGTTATCATAGTCCTAGCGTCCCATACACATTTTCAAAATTTTAAAGAACCGAGCCAAAAGTATCAAAATAAGAACAAGAAAAAAGCCCAGAACTGTTATGGTTCTGAGCTTCTTGAGCTGAATCTGACTGTCCTTCTATCTGAGAATGTGACGTACTATGGTGGGTCGTGACGTGTTATTGACGTGTTCGTGACGTGTTTATGACGTGTTATTGACGTGTTCGTGACATGTTTGCTTTGTGATTGCTTGTCCATGTCGAAAAGTTTATTGACAGCTATGCATAAACTAAACAAATCCTACCTTTTCAAAATGGTTCTCATTTGATAAGAAGTGCTAACTCCTGTCTTACCTTTTTTCACGAAAATCTCTTTCTTAACCAATAACGCCAACTCACGCAGAGCAGTGCTGGCAGACACCTCAAACATGGTCTGAAACTCCCTATTGGTTATTTTTCCTTTTTTAATTACATACTCCACAACCTTTATTTGGCGGGAGTTCAAACCGTCTTTATTGAAATCACCTGGATGATTTGTATCGGGTTGTGTTGGTGTGGCTATTACTTCCTGTTTAGCCTTCCTGAATACCACATTAAATCCAGCTGTTTGTTCCTCAAATTCTGGTTCTGGCATACCAGATGCTTTACACGCATCCAAGATTCTTTTTACACCACTTCCGTAATGCTCGATGGCTTCCACGTCATACAAAGCCCTGGCTATATTCTTATTCCTTGGCACGGATGTATGATTTGGATTGCGAAACACTTCCATTGTCATGCTGTATGGCAATGTGCCTGGGTTCCAGATCAGAATGCTCTCGTCATCAATCTTTATCGTAATTTCATTCCCGTCCGAATAATCCCGATGACAAATGGCATTCACAACAGCTTCACGGATAGCATCGAGCGGGTACTCCCAAACTTCATCTCGTTGTGCTTTTTTCCCTGTGATGATGTATTCTACACTGATGCTCCGCTGAATAACGGACATCGTTTTATCAATCTGGTCAAACAGGTCTCCTTCAATATAATTGTCGTCAATAATCTTTGATCCCTTAAAACGACCGCAATGTACTTTGGCTTGTGGAAGGTATAGAGTGGGATCATTACCAAACAGAAGGATAGCCGACCAGGTTGGTTTATTATTCACCACGTATCCCAACTTTTGCAGTGTCTGCAATGGTGGATCAGCGAACTTCCTCCGCTTGGAAGCAATACTACGAGCAATGTAAAGTTTCACCTTTTTCATGCTAATGTCCTTCATCGAGGCTTTCAATGCAGGTGTTGCATCCCAGCTTATCCCAACAGAACCCATGTATATTTCGTTCACTCTATGAAGAGGGATTTGGCGGTTGCTGTTGGCAACTCGGAGATAATACCTGCCAAAGGCTGATACAGGCTTAACTTTGGTATTCGGAACATCAATTACAACAACAGAATGCCCCTGCACCTTTTCAGTGCTTATATCAACCGAAAGCATTGGTTCCGTTGCCTGAGCGATTTCGTTTACCCACTTTTTTAAGGTTTCTTTCCCAACAGTAACCCCTTTAACTTCACCTTTATCGGATACTCCGATAAGCACCTTGCCACCATTCTTGCTGGCGAGAGCTACACAGGAAATAATGGCTTCTTTCTCGAAACTCTGTTTGAATTCCAGTGTTTCACCTTCGCCTTGTTTTATGAGATTAGCTAAATTCATTGCTTTAATTTTGACTCTTCTGCAAATATACAGGTTCATTTGCTGGTATAAACTGTTAATATTCTATTGTCAGCATCATATTCGTAGTGGTGGTGGAAGGCATCAGCTTGCTTGTTCTGGTAATGCACATCGTTCACTTTTCCGCTTATTAGATCGTAGTCGTAGTCAATTCGCTTGAGGTTTTGCCCAGTTGGAAGGAGCGGATTCGTGTTCTCTTGGACCAAAGTGCTGACATTCCCATGAATGTCGTAGGTACAAAGCAATTCATGCTGATGAGGTGAGGCGCTGATCAGTACAACAGATTTTAAGCTTAGATAAGCGTATCTCAAAAAATCGCCGATTCTGTAGCGTTCAGCTTATCAACACACAAGACACCTTCAAGTGAGATTGAACGCGCTGAAAGAATAAAGCGGGCGTATTTGAAGTAATTCCTGCTATAAACCAGAAAATTCAAAACGATAAAAACACGTCAGGCTATGGAAGCAAAAATCAAATCCCCCAAAAGGAAGGGTAAGCGCATGGAGGAGTTAGAGACAAAATACTTTGGGAAGATGGGTACTCCGAAACGGGATGCATACGAGACCCAAATTCAACTTGATTTGATCGGTGAGCTTATTAAACAAACCCGTGAAAGGAATAACCTGAGTCAAGCCCAGCTTGCTAAAAAGCTCGGCATGGATAAGACGTATGTTTCTAAAATGGAGAACAACGTGAAAACACAAAGACTCGATACCATTATCAAAGTATTCAAAGCATTAAAAGGACAGTTGTTTGTACGGGTTGGCGCTGGTGAAGCCATGAAAGAGATCGAACTGATCTGAAAACATTACGTGTCTCATTGAAGAGCCCAGAACAGTATGTTCCCGGGCTTTTTTTATTATCCGCTTTTGTTCATACCCATCAACGCATTCATGAACGGTTGTTTTTAGCGCAGGAAATTTATTTTTCATCTTTAGTCTACCATATTAGTAGATTATATATCTTTGCCCCGTTGTTCGGTTCAATGCTTTTTACGATTGCTCCGAAACCCTTTATTTAAAAGGCTTTAAAACAAATTCAGTATTTTTTTACACCCATGACAACAACAGGCCATTTTCTTTTCGAAACCCGTTTCCGTTCTGCAACCGAAGGGGTCCTGAAGCATGCAACCACTCGTTTTTCTTCCCCGAAAATGTGTTGTATGCGTTGTTGTCCTCCGATGTGCTAAAAGCACTTTTCCTTTAATCCTGGTTTTCTGTCTTGCATGCAGGGCGTAGCCGCAATCTGTCCGCTTCGCGGACCGTGTATTTCCATTTAATCAATAACCTGTAAACACTTATCTACAATGAAAACGCCCATTACTCAAAGAGGTATAACGTATCTGTTCAGCATACTCTTTCTTTCGCTTAACCTGTTACCCGTATCAACAACCAATGCGCAACAAGACAACGACCAACTGCTTAAACTGCTTGTTCAGAAAAAACTGATACGCCCGGGCGAAGCCGATTCACTCCGTATTCCTGCGGCAACCGAAGAACCGGCAAACATAAAATTCAAACGAGGAGGAAAAGTCTGGGGCCTTGCTTATGTGGATGCCATCTACAAGGCACATGCAGATTCTGCCAAAAGGGGCAATCTTCAATATTCAGCTCAAGCAAAAGACTCGGCCGGTCTTGATTTCCGAAGGATCTATCTTGGGTACGACTATGCCATCAGCGAACGCTTTTCAACCCAACTTATTTTATCGAATGAGTCGGGCGGCGATGTGGTATCCGATGGAAACCGTTCTGTCTTTATCAAGGCAGCCAGTTTGCGTTGGGCAAACATTTTCTCCTTGTCTGATCTGACCATCGGCATACAACAAACCCCCACCTTTGTATTTACAGGCGATAGGGATGGTGTAGTCTGGGAATACCGCTCGGTAGAACGTTCCATTGCCGATCAGCGAAAGCTAAGCCCATCGACAGATGCCGGTGTTCAGCTTTCCGGAAAATTAAATACGGCAGGAACAGTTGGTTACAATCTCATGGTTGGTGATGGTTCGGGAACAAAACCCGAAAACACACGCTTTCAGCGGTTTTATGGGGATGTATATGCAAAGTTTTTCAACAAGCACCTCGTGCTGGATCTGTATGCAGATTATGATCGCAGCCGGCTTACCCCCTTCCATCAAAGCGTATCTACAGTTAAGGTATTACTCGCCTATCAGTCAAAACGATTCACCCTTGGAGCAGAAGCCGTTCAGCAAAACCAGCAAAACGCCTCGTTTTATACCGAAGCCAAGATCGGAAACCCCGAAGTAATCGGCATCCGAAAAGATACCGCCGATGCGCTTGTGCTCGGTCTGTCGGGCTTTGTGCAAGTAAAACTGATTAAGGATTGGCTCGGGGCATTTGCCCGCTACGACTATTTCAACCCCGATCTGAACTTTGCAAGCAAGAACTTCTATACATCGGCCTACACCGGCAACACCGTACAGCATTTCATTACGGCAGGTCTTGATTTCAGCCCCGAAAAGAACGTACACATCATACCCAATGTCTGGTACAATGATTACACCTCCTCGTCCGACGGTTCGGTAAATGTGCATCCTTCTTCCCTGGCCCTTCATGATTACGATTTTGTGTACCGCATCACACTCTACTATACGTTTAACAGATAAAGAAATCACCCGATTGAATCAACATCGCAAACAGATGAAACCATGAAAACAACGAATCTATCCACCAGGCTATTCACAGTCATTGCAATCCTGGCCATTGCTTTTTCTGTCTTTGCCGTGAATAAGCCAAAAACGGTCTGTACAAAAGAGGAGCTGCAGGGAACGATCAGCATCTCCGGGGCTTTTGCCTTGTATCCGTTAGAAGTACGATGGGGCGAAGAGTTTACCCGCATCCATCCCGGCGTGCATTTCGATATCTCTGCCGGGGGAGCCGGAAAAGGCATTACCGATGCACTCGGTGGCATGGTTGACCTGGGGGCTGTTTCAAGAGATCTCTATCCACAGGAAACCGCAAAAGGGGTTCTCGCCTTTGCGGTTGCCCGTGATGCTGTTGTTCCGACCGTGAACAGCGCGAACCCCAATATAAAATCTATTCAGACCCGTGGGTTGAGCAAGGCAGCTTTTTTAAGCATCTATTCAGAACATCCGGTTGCAAACTGGATGGATCTGGGTTTTCCGGTTTCAGCCCCCGTTCATGTCTATACGCGTTCGGATGCTTCGGGAGGAGGAGAAACCTGGGCAACATACCTCGGGCTGAAACAAGAAGATCTTGCCGGCATTGGCATTTATGGTGACCCCGGGTTGTTACAGGCTGTAATCCGCGATCCGTTTGCGACCGGCTATAACAACATCGCCTATGCCTTTGATGCTTCTACAAAAAAGCCTTTTGCCGGCATCACGATTCTGCCCATTGACCTGAATGGAAATGGGAAAATAGATGCCGACGAAAATTTCTACGACTCTCTGGATGCGTTTACAAAAGCAGTGGAGGAAGGCAAATACCCATCTCCTCCTGCACGCAATCTGTATTTCGTTTCAAAAGGAAAACCACAACGAAAAGAACTGGTTGAATTTCTGCGATGGGTGTTCACTGAAGGGCAACACGATGTACAAGAAAGCGGGTATATAGCCGTGCCGGATGAAAAAAGAACGTACGAACTAAACAAACTAAAACCGGATGCCTGATACACGCCGGCTGCTCAAGGAACGCATTGCAGGCACTGCCATGCTGGTACTGACCGCAGTGTCAATCTTGCTTACGGCTGCTATTGGCATTGGTCTGTACATCCGTTCAGAACCTTTGCTGGCAAGGCATTCGCTGGGCAGTCTGCTTACTTCGTCGGTCTGGAAGCCGATGAAGGGCGAATTTGGGTTCTTTCCATTTATCATGGGCACGTTGTGGGTAACCTGTCTTGCGCTGTTCATTGCGTTACCACTTTCCTTGCTTTCGGCCATTTACCTGTCAGAATATGCAGCTCCACGAATCAGGCGTATGGTTGTACCGATTGTTGATTTGCTCTCGGGCATACCGCCGGTTGTATATGGTGTCTGGGGAGTGTTGTTTGTGGTGCCTCTCATACAGCGCAGTGCAGGAACCGATGTAACACATTTTACGAGCGGCTATTCGGTGCTTGCCGGTGCTATTGTACTGGCCGTGATGATTTTTCCGCTGCTCATCAGCATCCTTTTCGAAGTGTTTTCCGGAGTGCCCCTGGAAATGAAGAATGCTTCGCTTTCGCTGGGCGCTACGCAGTGGCAAACCATCAAATTTGTACTGTTGAAGAAATCGGCTCCCGGTATCCTTGCAGCAACCGCCCTGGCTGTATCACGTTCATTTGGCGAAACAATCGCGGTACTCATGGTTTGCGGAAACATGCCGCTTGCCCCACATGCTGTAACCGATGCCTGTTATCCACTGCCGGCATTGATTGCCAACAATTACGGAGAAATGCTTTCGGTGCCCATGTACGACTCGGCCCTGCTTTTTGCCGCCTTCATTTTGTTTGTTATTATTTTTCTGTTCAACCTCCTTTCGCGGATTGTACTGGCCCGGATTGAAAAAAACCTTGTATGAAAAAACTGGAAGAACAATTTTTTAAAACGCTCATGATCCTTGCCACCCTGCTTATTGTCGGCAGTTTTTTCGGGATTATTTTTACAATCCTGAAAAAAGGCTTGCCTGCCATGAACATGGATATGATCACACAAATTCCGCAGGGAGGTTATTATCAGGGCAGCAAGGGGGGCGTACTGAATGCCATTGCCGGATCTCTGTTTCTTGCACTCGGGGCTTCTGCTCTGGCATTGGCTGCAAGCTTGCCGATTGTGATGTACCTGAATGTATATCTGAAAAAATCGTCAGTCCTGGGGCGTATTACCCGTTTGAGTTTTGATGTATTGTTTGGAATTCCTTCGATTGTGTATGGCACGTTTGCTTTTACGCTCATGATCTATTTTGGAAATAAGGCTTCCCTGCTGGCCGGTATCATTACGGTAGCCGCACTGGTTGTGCCGGTAATGGTAAGAACGATGGATGAGGCGTTCCGATCGTGCCCGAAAGAACTTTCGGATGCAGCTTATTCATTGGGAGCAACGCGTTGGGAGACAGCAAAGGTGCTTGTCCTTCAAGCTGTATCGGGTATCCAAACGGCTGTCTTGCTTGCCTTTGGAAGGGCCATTGGCGATACGGCTGCAGTGATGTTTACTGCAGGTTTTGGTGACCATATCCCTTCATCACTCGCGAGCCCTGCACCCACCTTACCCCTGGCCATCTTTTTTCAACTGAGCAGTCCGTCAGAAGCAGTACAGGCCAGGGCGTATGCTTCGGCCTTGATCCTTACATTTATTGTCCTTGTCATTAGTATTGCATCACGGCTGCTTGGTAAACGCTTGCAAAAAAACAAAACACGGTCATGACAAACACCCCTCATATCAGCGTACAGAACCTGAATCTTTATTACGGAACCCGGCAGGCCCTGAAGAACATCAACATCAACATTCCCGACAAAAAGGTGACTTCCTTTATCGGGCCAAGCGGTTGCGGCAAGACTTCGCTCCTTAAAACGTTTAACCGCCTCCATGATTCGGCCCTCGATGTGAGGGTGGCAGGAAAGGTTCTGGTTGACGGAGAAAATATTTACGACAAACAGGTAGAAGTAACCCATATCCGAAAAAAGATGGGGTTGCTTTCTCAGCGCCCGTTTCCGTTGCCCTTATCTATCTATGGTAATGTTGCCTATGGCCCAAAACTTCATGGAGTAAAAGACAAGCCCCTACTGGATGCGTTGGTGGAACAACGATTAAAAGAGGTAGCGCTCTGGGATGAAGTGAAAGACAGGCTCCATACACCGGCCACGGGTTTATCTATCGGACAGCAACAACGTTTGTGTCTTGCACGCGGGCTTGCCGTTGAGCCCGAAATTATCCTGGGCGATGAACCTACTTCGGCCCTTGATCCAAAATCAACGCATAAAGTCGAAGAGCTTTTTCTGGAACTGAAAAACAAGTACACCATTGTTCTTGTAACACACATCCTAAGACAGGCACGCAGGGTATCCGACTATATCGTTTTTGTCTATGACGGGCAGATTATCGAGTTCGGCCCAACCGAAGAACTGCTGTTAAACCCCAAAGAGGAACTGACAAAGGATTATATACGTGGGTTTTTTAGTTGATGAAGACTGCCAAATGAGATTACCGCTTGCACTCAGAGCCTGGGTGATAGTGAAAATCAGGAAAACATTCCTACATTGTCTTTAAATTGAATCAAACCTAAAACCTATACCCATGTTCGCAAACCTCAATTACATACACATCTTTGTTGCAGGCATCGTTTATTTCATCATCGGCGCTCTTTGGTATTCGGTTTTGTTTGGAAAAATATGGGCTGGCATGCTTGGTCTTGTTCCTGCCGAAGCCGATAAAAAGCAGATGCCGCGTATGTTTGCAACGACCTTTGCCCTGAACCTGGTTATCACATTCTCAACCGCCTGCGTGCTTCACTTTGTAGATCCGGGAACATGTGTCGGAGCCCTAAAGACAGGTCTGCTCCTGGGGGTTGGGTTTACGCTAACGAGCACTGCCATGAACAATATGTACGCCAAACGCCCTTTTAAATTAACCCTTATTGATGCAGGGTACCACATAACCGGGATTTGTGTTGCGGCACTCATCCTGACACGGTGGATGTAGGAAACTCAGATGTCCTGAATGGCAGCTGTTAGGGTGTGATGGGACGCAGCTTTTTATGATCCTTCTCATCCCTTTAAGACAGCCAGGAGAGATGCAGGAAGATGTCCTTTACTTTTTCAGCAATGGCAATCCAACAGCCTTCGCAATACTGTCGGCCAGAGCATCGCCTTCCTTGCTGAAAGGCCAGACAACCAAATTTTTAATAGGGTGTTTTTTTCGGATGCTTTCGATGGCCCCGATGGTGAGTTTCTTAGCGATTCCTTTTCCCCGGTATTCCTCGAGTACCATGGCCGAACAAAGATAAATGGCTTCGTAGCTGGTATCGGGTCGGGTAAGATCGAGGATTTCCTGTTCGGTGATCTTATTGTTCAGAAAACGGTTCATCAGATCAAGAGAAGTAGGGATCACCAATATCCAAACAACCGGCCCTTTCCCGTCATCATATTCAGACATGGTGGCAGGATGCAATTTCTGCAAACGCTTCATCACTTTTCCATCCACACTTAACTGAGAGGGGTCGTTCTTGACATCAAAAACTTCATTTGCAAGCTCGAGCATGCGCTCGAAATTCGATTGGGCCATTTTAAAAACATTACCAGAGATGAGTACTTCCTGAAAAATGAATATTTCCGGGATCAATATTTAAACCCGATCACCAACACATCATCCACCTGTTCCTGTTCCCCTCTCCATTTGAGGAAATGCTGGCGAAGGATTTCTTTCTGTTCATTCATCGGGAGATGCAGGATATCGGCCAGGAGTTTATGGAAATTCTTAACCATCATTTTCTTTCCTTGCTGTCCTCCAAACTGATCGGCATAGCCATCTGTGCTGAGGTACAACATATCCCCTTTATTGAGCGCAATGCGGTTGTTGGTAAAACGTCGTTTGTCTTCTGTCTCCAACCCTCCGATGGGATTTTTATTGGGCTTTATCACTTCCATCTTCTCCCTGTTCCCCTCGCGGAAGATCCACAACGGGCGGTTTGCCCCGGCATATTCTAAAATATTGCTGTCGCCCTCCATGGCACAAAGGGCAATATCCATCCCATCGCGTCGTTCACCTTCGGCATTGCTTTGTTTCAAGGCGTTTTTAATCCCTGCATGCAGCTCGTTGAGTATTTCACCGGGTTCGAGTATTTCCTTATCGCTTACAATTTCGTTCAAAAGCGTATTGCCGATAATGCTCATAAATGCTCCGGGCACACCGTGGCCTGTACAATCGGCTGTTGCGATGAATTTTTTATTTTTTCGTTTTGCAAACCAATAAAAATCGCCGCTTACAATGTCCTTGGGCATATAGAGGATAAAGCTTTGGGGGAATTCCTGGGAGATGGCTTCGAGTTGAGGAAGTATGGCTTCCTGGATATTCTTCGCATAGCGTATACTGTCGGTAATATCGCGGTTCTTGGTTTCGATGATTGATTTCTGGGCGGTGATCTCCTTGTTGATGACTTCCACCTTTTCTTTCTCTTCGCGCAGCTCGCTGGTGCGTTCGCGAACCTGTGTTTCGAGCGTTATTTGTGTTTTGATAAGCTGGGCCGTGCGGATCTTTATATACAGATAAAACCCGGTAATGATAAGGATGATACAGAGTGAATAGAACCACCAGGTTTTATACCAGGGCGGCAGGATCACAAAATGGTATTCGAACGGTTGTTTGTTCCAAAGCCCGTCGTTGTTACAGGCTTTGAGCAGGAAGGTATAATCGCCGGCAGGCAGGGATGAATAGGTGGCTTCGTTTTTAAAGGTGGCAGGCACCCAGTCGACATCAATGCCTTCGAGCCTGAAACGGTACTGTACTTTCGAAGGAATGCTCAGACTGATGCCCCTGAAATCGAATGTGAGGTGATTCTTGGAAAAAGGCAGGACCAGGTTTGAAGGCAGATGTGTAACCGAATCAACGCCTTTTGACCAGGCCGAAAAATCGGCATCCTGAAAGAACAAGCGGATTTTTGATACCGTGGTCAACGGCTCAACGGCGTTCATTTTATCCAATGCCGGATCATACACGGTGGCGCCTTTGATGGTGCCAAACCAGAGCCTTCCGTGATGGTCTTTGCAACAGGCATTTACATTGCATTCAACCCCATGAAAACCATCTTCCATGCCATAATGTTTCACTTCAATGGCTTTCCCGTTTCTGAACAGCTTTGCGTTTAAGCGGTCAAGTCCTTTGTTGGTGCCCACCCAGAGGTATCCATTGCTGTCGAAAATAAGCTGATAGATTTTATTCGAGGCCAGGCCATTGTTTTCATCGGCTTTTGAAAACGAAACGCCATCGTACATATACACCCCTTCATCGGTTCCGAACCACATGTTTCCGGTTTCATCTTCGATGATGCAGGAAACACGTTTATCCGAAAAATGATTTTTTTTGGTGAAGAGTTTAATCTCGTCTTTCTCGGCCAGGATCACGCCTTTTTCAGTCCCGAACCAGGTATTTCCTTTATGATCGGTGTAGATACACGGAATGGAGCGGTAATCTTTTTCAAGCAGGGTGTTGATGCGGGGATAATCGGTCAGAAAGGTAGTTTTCTTATCCTGTGTTTCGGGTTCTTTTTTGTAAAAACAAACACCGTTCTTGGTTCCGATCCAGATCCTGCCGCGGGCATCGGCATCGAGTGAGTAAACTTTTATATCCTTCAATCCATCGGCAACAACATAGCTGTTTATTTTTTTTCCATCGTAGATACTGAGCCCGTTGGCAGTTGCAAACCACATCCGTCCATCAGCAGTTTCAAGCATGTTCCAGATGGTCGAACCGGCCAGTCCATTTGCAGGATGTATGATATCTGTTTTCAGGCGTGCAATGATCTTATTGGCTTCGTTCAGTTTTACTACGCCGGCATTCTGGGTGCCAATCCAGGTATTATTTTTTGAATCCATGAAGATAGAATTCACATATTCATTGGGCAGGCTGTCGTTTGTGTTGAGGTTAAAAAATGTTTCCTGGTTTAATTTACTGACCCCGCTTCCGGCCGTACCGAACCAGAGGTTTCCTTCACGGTCGCAGCAAATGGAGAACAGGGTTGTAGCGCCGAGTCCGTTACGATCCGAAAAACGCAGGTATGTCTTTCCATCATATTTATAGGCCCCCGATGCCGTGGCAAGCCAGATGTTTCCATGCAAATCGTGTGTGACACCTACAAAGGAAAGCTGATCTGTAGCAGGCGGGCCCTGGAACGATTTGTCTACTTTGTTGTTCCGGATACAGTTTAACAGATTGTTAGTGCCAATGAGCATACTTCCATCTTTCTGTTCGATGATGCCCCTGACGAAATTGTTGGTAAGCCCATCTTTTATGGTATAATGAACAAAGGTATGTCCGTCGTACATGATCACACCGGCGGAGTAAGTGCCAAACCAGATATTGCCCTTGCTATCGGCATACATCGAAAAGACAGAGCTTTGGTTGAGCAGGCTGTCGCCCCGGAAGGGGATGAGTTTCTTTCCGTCAAAACGGCAAACGCCTTTTGCTGTTCCAATCCAGATGCCGTCCTTGGTATCGCGCATGATTTTATACACACGTTTATGCGGCAAACCGGTAGAATCGGTAAAGTTGTGGAAGGTAAACCCATCGTAGAAACTTAAACCACCGTATGTACCAAGCAGGATGTTTCCGTTTTTATCGTCGCAGATAGAATAAACGATGTTGTTGATGAGCCCGCTTTTCTCGGTAAAGTTGTTGAATTTAACCCCATCAAAACTGCTGGCGCCTCCGCTGTTTGTACCAAACCACATCAATCCGCTTTTTGCCTGAAAAACAGATAAGACTTGCGATTGGGCCAGGCCTTCTTCGACCGAATAGGTCCTGAAATTAAAGGTCTGCGCTTTTAGGGAAGAAGCAGACGCCATCATACCGATGACAACTGCCAGGGTACAATAAATGAATTGATGGATCTTTGAAACGGAATTCATGAATTCAGGCTGGGATAATGATCAAAAATACGAAAATTAGGATAGGTTTTGGCAATTATCAGAATTGGGGTTTTTGTCTTTGAAATTGAGTGCTATTAGCTTGAAATATGGCTATTTGCGACTCTGCCAAAGAGAATTAACTTTGTTTGATGGAATACGAACAGTTGTTTGAAGCATTGTGGAACGCCCGGATACGGTCATTGCTCTGCGGAGGTTTGGCCGTAAATATTTATGGCATCCCCAGAATGACCGCAGATATTGATTTATTGCTTGATTTCGACAAAGAAAACCTGGCACGTTTTGAGTCTATACTGAACACACTCTCGTATTCACCTGTAGCCCCTGTACCGATTGCACAACTTCATGACAAAGTCAGGCGATTGGAATTGGTGAAGGAACAGAATATGATTGCCTATTCCTTGTACAGCAGCCGTTCGAATTTCATGACCATTGATGTACTGTTGGATCCGCCACTTACTTTTGATAGTATCTGGGAAGCTCGTGAAATCAGACAAATGGGTACTTATGAAGTAAATCTGGTGTCATTGCCTCACCTTATTGAAATGAAAACCTTTGCGAACCGCAAACAGGATCAGGATGATGTTATTCTGCTTTCTAAACTGCTGGGCCACCGATGAAAAAACTCACCCCTCTTGCTGCCAACAAAAACAAAGGCTTTCATTACACCGTAACCGAAGAGCAGATAGCAGCCCATCAGAAATTGTCTATCCGCGAAATTTTCCAGTGGCTCGAAAGCACAAACAGGTTTGTAAAGAGTTTACAGACAGAAGAAGAAAAGCAACGGAGCATCCGGGCAAAAACGATTGAATTGTAACCAATTTCTTATCTTTAAGAGATGATACTGCCGGTAAACAATAAAACAGAATTGATACAACGCATACATGCAAATGAGCTAAAGATCCAAAGCTTTGGGGTGAGGCAATTAGGCATCTTCTGATCATTTGTTCGCGACGAAGCAAATGAGGCCAGTGATATTGATCTTTTTATTGATTTCGTCCCGTCGAAAAAAAATTTCGATAATTTTATTGAATTGGCATTTTTCCTAAAAGGGCTGCTTGGAAGAATGGTTGAAATAATCACTCCTCAATCGCTAAGCAAACATATTGGCCCGCATATCCTCAAAGAAATAGAAGATGTACCTTTCGCAGCCTGATTTCTTAAGGCATATAGCCGGCGAATGCAGCTATGTTTTACGTGTAACAAAGTCAAAAAGCCGTGAGGACATATTTGTTGATGAAACGCTAAGCAAGGCCCTTGTGCGAAGGCTTGAAATTATTGGTGAAGCAACAAAGAGATTGGATCCGGAATTTACGGCTCACTATCCGCATATTGAATGAAAAAAATGGCCGCTGACCGGGATGTCATGATTCATCACTACTTTGGAATCGACCATGACATTGTTTGGAGTATTATTACCAAAAAAATCCCTGCCCTGGAATATTTCATCCGCCAAATTCTGAATGAAGATAAGTCATCAACCGGGTAAATTGATAGTTACTCTCCTCTTCAATCTTCTTCCCTGCAGTTCGTACTTCCTCTATTGTGTATTAGCATTCAACAAGGAGCACAGAGGGGCATTAAATCCTTCTCCGTGCCCTCCGTGCCGCGTGGCAAATCCAAAGCAAGGCGCTATTTAGGGTTCACTCAAATTAACCAATCGTCACACAATCATTCACGTACATTTGTTTATCCCGCATTATTCATTCGGAATTGGCATTCCCACTCAAATGGCTGACAGCACATGCACCCAGCGGGATAACCGGGATGCACACACACAAAAGGCTTAACGCACGTTGCATTAGCCTGTTACACGGCTTTTCCAAAATCCCGGGTTATTGTCAAACTGGCACAAGCAGAAGTATTGATTTAGCTTAAAAGGCTTGCAGCCAGTATGTTTCAGACAGTCATTCTGTTCAATGATTTTTTCAATACGGAGTGTATCGAACTAAGTAACCCCGCGCTTTAGCGCGGGGTATAAATACCCCACATCCGCGGGCTTTAGCCCAATAAGCATGCACCTGGCGTTCTCTTTTGGGCTGAAGCCCAATGTTCAAAGGGATGACATACCCCGCGCTGAAGCGCGGGGTTACTAATTGATGCAGGTAACGTACCTTTAATAGGTTGATAAATACACGCAAGGAAGCCTATCGTGTTCTGACTTTTTGAGTGAACCCTATCTTAGTCATTTCGCTCCGCTGGAGCTCCAATGTTTATTATAATTCGGTTTCTACAAACATGCAGCTCCTCCGGAGCTGGAACGTTGAGGAGTATTATTGAATACCGAATAATCGGCCGTATCAACGCTCAGAAATTATATTATTTTACTCAAAATCATTTAGTTACAACTAAAATCAACACCCCCTCCATCGCTAAAAAAACGAGCTGAGTCGTCACAATGCTTACCACGATCCAGACAATGCTTATCACGATCGCGGTCGTGCTTACCACGATCGAGGCAATGCTTATCACGATCGCGATCATGCTTACCACGATCCAGACAATGCTTATCACGATCGCGGTCGTGCTTACCACGATCGAGGCAATGCTTATCACGATCGCGGTCGTGCTTATCACGATCGAGGCAATGCTTATCACGATCGCGGTCGTGCTTACCGCGATTGAGTCAATGCTTATCCCGATCGCGGTCATGCTTATCCCGATCGGGCCAGGCATTATCCCGATCGTAATCATGCCTGGTTGCACTCAGACCGGTTTTGGCCCGAACGAATGAAATTTTAGTATCGGAAAGATTTATTTCAGGAGAATAAATTTCTTCTGGCTCAGGATCATACCCTGATCGTCTGTCACAGAAAGGAGATAAATGCCATCGGCAGCAGCGCCCAATTCGGCGGAATAGATGCCGCTGTTTGAACCAGGTAGTTTCAGGTGGAGCACTTCCCTGCCGGTTACATCAGAGAGCAGAACCGCCGAAGGATTGCCCGGCCCGGTATACGAGAGTTGCACATGCCCCGGCCCGGGATTGGGATATACATTCAAATCGAGACTGGAGTGGCCATAGGAATAGATGCCGGCCGATGTCATCTGGATCGGGGCCGACATGGTGGTACAAGGCAGACTGCCGTTCCTTACCGTATAGGTGCCATCAACCGCAGGGATCAACAACGAATCTGTCATCCCTGCAATCGGCACCCCGTCGAGATACCATTGTACCGGTGGCGAAACACTGCAAATCATGGCCGATCCAACCAGTGCAATGGTTGCAGCCGGAGGGGGTGTAGGCAGTATCACCGTCATGCTGTCAATGTGAAAACAATAACTGGTATCGATCACCACCACCGAGTACAAACCCGAAGCGGTAACCACGATAGAATCAACAGCCGACTGGATATTGTTGGTGCTCCAGTACCATGAATTTATTCCCTTGTTCAGCGAATCAACCGCCTTTAGTTGAATCAGGCAGCCGACAGGGGTTTGAACCAGATAGCCCCCCGGTTGTACAATCTGGATGGTATCGGTATAAGGGCAATTGTTTGAATCGGTGGCAAAAAGATAATATACGGCAGGCGGAAGACCGGTGGCGTTGGGCGTTAACTGCGGAGGGTTGGATGTCCAGGAATAGGTATAGGGCAAGGTTCCGCCCGAAAGTGAGGTGGTGGCGGTTCCATTGGCAAGACCGGTACAGGTTACATTGGTATACGATGTGGAACCCACCAACGGGGTAGGCTGGTCGATGGTCATATACAAGGTATCATGATAGGCGATTGGTGTGGTGGAGTCAGCAACATACACCGTATAAGCACCGATGCAAAGGTTGCTGATAAGCGCCGAATTATAACCCACCCCAGGCAACCAGCTATAATAATAAGGCGGTGTTCCCCCGCTGGCCGTTACCGTGGCCGAGCCATCGCAATTTCCCCAGCACGACGCATTCTTGTGCTGGGTGATGGAGGCTGTCATCGGAACGGTTTGAACAACCGGCTGTACTGCCGGTGCCTTTTTAGCAGGAGCAGCAACAACACCGCTGCTGTTCTGGGCTACCAGTTGTTTATTGAACAGGATCAGACCTGCCAGCAGCAGGATCTGAACAAAAAAGAACCCATGTTTTGAAATTTTATTCATCATCTGGTCGACATTCAGGGCTGTTGCTCCCGTTTTCAAGCACAGCGGAATCAAAGATAGGGTTTTTCCGGGTGTTAACTTTACCCACCAAACTGGAAAAGCGGGCTGTATTTCTCTAATTTCGTCAGACCTAAACCCAACACCATGAACAAACACTGCATCGTCGTACACGGAGGAGCCGGCACCATCCTGAAAAGCACCATGAGCCCCGAACTCGAAAAGCTGTACAAACAAGGCCTGATGGATGCATTGACAGCCGGCAATGCCGTGCTCGAACAAGGAGGCTCTGCCCCCGATGCCGTCGAAGCCGCCATCATACAGCTTGAAGACAACCCCATGTACAATGCCGGAAGAGGGGCCGTTTTCACCCACGACGGCAAAAACGAGATGGATGCATCGATTATGGATGGAAAAGACCTTACGGCCGGGGCTGTTGCCGGCGTGACCCATATCAAAAACCCCATCAAACTGGCCAGGGCGGTGAAAGACAAGTCTGAATTCGTGCTGTTGTGCGGGCCCGGGGCCGAAACCTTTGCCAAAACACAAAACATTGTTTTCGAAAACGATGCCTATTTCTATGTACAACAACGCTACGACCAGCTCCTCCAGATACGCGACAGCGGCGCTACCCAAATGGATCACAGCGACAAGGCCCAGCCCCAAAAGAAATTCGGCACCGTAGGCGCTGTTGCCCTCGATCTGCACGGAAACCTGGCCGCCGCCACCTCCACCGGCGGTATGACCAACAAACAATACGGCCGTGCCGGCGATACCCCCATCATCGGGGCCGGGACCTATGCCAACAACCGCACCTGTGCCATTTCGTGCACCGGTCATGGCGAATTTTTTATCCGTGCCGTGGTAGCTTATGATATTTCATGTTTGATTGAATATAAGAATTACACGCTCAAACAAGCCTGCGATGAAGTGGTGAACAAGAAGCTCGTTAAATTCGGGGGCGAAGGCGGTTTGATCGGGCTTGATGCCCAGGGCCATGCCGAGCTGGTGTTTAATTCGGATGGCATGTACAGAGGGATGAAACGCGCAGGCGAGGATTTTGTATTGGGGATTTATCGTGAATAACAGAATCCGCTCAGCCGCTTGAACCTATGGAAAGTCAACTGAGCAAAGACGGATATGCATTCGTCTGGCCTCCGTTTTCCCGGTGTCTCTGTGTTAAATCCAACGCAGGGCAAAGCAAATTCTCGCACAAAACACGAATTATTTCACCGGCTGCTCCTGAGGCACCACCGCATAAAACTTGCGTTCATGCAGGTGATAGAAATTGCCCTTGGCCATGACATGTACAATCAGGTTTTCGATAGAAATGGGGGCCCCTTCGGGCAGATCGGCAATGTTTGAATAGCGGATGCCATGCCCGTCGAATATCAGGATCAGGCCCGAACCGATGGCTTCCATTTCATTGCCATGTTTGATGAGTACGCCTGTATCTTCGCCCAGACCTATGCCTGTACAACCGGGGTTGCTGGCCACAGCCTGCGCCAGACGGCCAAACCGTCCCCGTGTTACAAAATGGGAGTCTATAATAACATCTTTGATGAAGGCCAGACCGGTGGTGATCTTTACTTCGCCCTTGAGCAAGGCTCCGGTGCTGCTGCCCTGGTAGATCATCGTGTTCGACATGGCCATGGCTCCGGCGCTGGTGCCTGCTATGACAAAATCATCGGTCTCATAACGGTCTTGCACTATTTTTAAAAAGTCTGTCCCGCCAAAAATCATGCTCAGACGGAGCTGATTTCCACCGGTAAACATCACCCCATCGGCATTGCGGATCCGTTCGAGGTATTCGGGCAGTTGCGCATCTTCGCGGTTCTTGATATGGATCACGCCTACATTGGTGCAACCCAGCTTTCCGAAAGCCTCTATGTAATTCTCGCCTACTTCTTCGGGAATCACCGAAGCGGTAGTGATGACTTCCACATGCGAATCGGGTCCTTTCATTTCGGAGAGGATGCGTTTGAGGATACCGAATTCAAAGAAATTGAGCTTGGCTTTCTGGGCGAAATTCGGTTCTATGGCAGTTCCTTTATCTTCACTTCCTCCGATTGAAATCAGTTTACCCTTCGGTATGATCATGGTGAACACAGTTGATTTGGCGACAAAATTAACAGAATCGCAAGGAAAACTTAATCCCGCTGCTTTCATTTATCACATTATTTTGAACAACCCACAGCGTTTGTAGATTATTAGCCCTATATTGAATCAAAATCCACGGAAGTTATGATGAAAATTATTGAAATAAGGGCCATGCGTGGCCCCAATTACTGGTCTATCTGGAGACATAAACTTGTCGTCATGAAGCTGGATATTGGTGAGTTTGAAGAGCTTCCAACGAATAAAATACACGGGTTCTCCGAACGGCTCGAAGCCATGTTCCCCGGTATGATCGAACACCGCTGTTCGGAAGAAAAGACCGGAGGGTTCTTCTCCCGGGTCAAAGAAGGAACCTGGATCGGTCATGTCATCGAACACATTGCCCTTGAGATACAAACCATGGCTGGAATGGATACCGGTTTTGGCCGGACCCGCGGCACAGGTGAGCCTGGAGTTTATAATGTGGTTTTTTCGTACATGGAAGAAAAGGTCGGGATATTCGCCGGCAAAATATCGGTGAAGATTGCCGAAGCCCTGATCGAAGGAAAACCCTACGACCTCGAAGCCGATATCCAGACCATGCGCGAATTGCGTGAAGACGAACGTCTGGGCCCCAGCACCGGTTCTATTGTAGAAGAAGCCATGAGCAGAGGCATTCCGTACATCCGCCTGAACCGTCATTCCCTGGTCATGCTGGGGTATGGCGTAAACCAGAAACGCATCCAGGCCACGGTAAGCAGCACGACCAGCAATATAGCCGTTGAAATTGCCTGCGATAAGGAAGAAACCAAGAACCTGCTGGAAGCCGCATCGATACCCATACCCCGAGGCATCATCAGTTACGATCTCGACGATGTGGAACGTGCCGTAAACCGGCTTGGGTTCCCGCTTGTGATCAAACCCATCAACGGAAATCATGGACGGGGAGCTACCATCAATATCAAGACGATGGAGCAGGCTGTAGAAGGATTTCATGTAGCCAGGAAAATATCCAGAGCGGTGATCATCGAGAAATTCATCACCGGCTACGACTATAGGCTCCTGGTCATCAATTACAAACTTGTGGCAGCCGCAAAACGTACGCCTGCTGCCGTTAGCGGCGACGGGAAATCAACCATCCAGGAATTGATTACCAGGGTAAACAGCGATCCCCGCCGCGGTTATGGGCATGAAAAGGAACTGACAAGCATCAAGGTCGACGAGATGACCATGAACATCCTGCGCGAAAAAGAACTGACGCTCGAATCGGTCCTTAAAAAGGGGGAAATTCTTTATCTCAAGGCAACCGCCAACCTGAGCACCGGGGGCACCGCCACCGATGTAACCGATATGGTGCATCCCTACAATATCTTTATGGCCGAACGCATTTCGCGCATCATCGGTCTGGATATCTGCGGCATCGACATCATGGCGCCCGACCTGACTACCCCCATCAACGAAAACGGAGGAGCCGTGCTGGAAGTGAATGCAGGCCCTGGTTTCCGCATGCACATTGCCCCTACCGAAGGCCTGCCCAGGAATGTGGCCGAACCGGTGATCGATATGCTCTACCCACCGGGCGCACCGGTTAAAATTCCGATTGTGGCGGTTACCGGTACAAATGGAAAGACCACCACCACGCGTCTGATTGCACATATCATGAAGACTGTCCGCTATAAGGTCGGTTTTACAACCACCGATGGCATCTATATTCAAAACCGCATGCTCGAACAGGGCGATTGCACAGGCCCCGTAAGCGCCGAATTTGTATTGCGCGATCCAACCGTTGA
>JABDAO010000011.1 GCA_013289095.1 Bacteroidota bacterium
AAAGAAGAACGATTTGCTGAAGAATTTTTCGACCGTGAGTTCCAACCCGTAGTTATCTCCCGTGCCTTTGTTGACAAGTGTATCGGGGAAGAAGCGGGTAAACCCAGAACCCTGGTTCATGAGCGAAAATGCGGATGACTTTTTTTCGATTGGCACATCATACAGATGCTGATAATAGGCTTCCACCTTAACATGTGTACCGGGTGCAATGTAATTGTCGTACGAGAGTACAAAGTGTGCGCTACGGATAAACCCTACATCGAGGTTGTGCATGTAATAATTCCCGTTCGCATCTCTTACATAATTGCCTTGGGCATCCTGCTGGTGATAAAAATAAACATAGGTAGGGAGCATCTGACTGTGCATACCCATGCCCAAACCGATAGATTGTTTTGAATTGATGATGTATTTAGCGCCCAGACGGGGCTCGAGCGATTTGCTTCCGTTCAGTGTCAGGTACTGTGCGTGCAACCCGCCCGTTACCGAAAACTTATCGCCCAGCTTGTACTTGAGCTGCACATAAGGCTGGAAGAGAAAGTAATCGGTGGTGTTGTCCCAACGATTCACCCAATGGTAGGTATTGGTATTGTAGGCAGAGTCGATGGTGCTGGTACGGTAGAGATCATTGAACATACCGGCTTTCATACTCAGTTTGTTGCTGAATTTTTTGTTCAGAAAAAAATTAAAGGAATATTTCTCATCATTAAACCGGTAGGCGATGTTCGGAACGATGGAATCGAGCTTAAAATTTCCGCTCCGGTATACCACGGCCTGGTTACTGAAAGACCCTGCATCTGAACCCGCCAGTGTGACTTTTAGGTAGGTGGTGCTGTTCAGCGATTTGGAATAGTTCATCCCCACGATGCCGGTAGAGGAACCAAAAAGCTGGTTCTCGTTACTGGCCCCGTAGAGATCCTGAGTGGGTGATGTATAATCGCTTACGACGATATCAATATTGCTCATCCCTCCAAGTCCGAAGAAGGACAGATCGCCCCCATGCTTCAACGGGAAATTGAGTTTAAAAGAGCCATCCTGATAGTTGGGCACAGCGCTGGTCCCGATATTGATATTTGCCGCCGAGAACAGGGCAAGTGAGGAGTAACGGTAGGTTGCCAGATAGCTGGCGCCAGTGCTTTTGCTGAT
Organism: Bacteroidota bacterium; assembly: GCA_013289095.1. GTDB lineage: Bacteria > Bacteroidota > Bacteroidia > Palsa-965 > Palsa-965 > Palsa-965. The sequence goes on from JABDAO010000011.1 coordinate 1,144, forward strand.
AGGCCCTTCGGCAGTTACCTCGGTGCCGAGGAAACCGAGCTGGGCAGTAACTTCATGCTCTTCATTGTTCCCGTTGCGCATTTTCAGGTCGAACACACCTGCAATGCCGTTGCCATATTCGGCCGGGAAGGCTCCGGTGTAGAAATCAGAATTGGCGAGCATTTTATTGTTGAGCATGCTCACCGGCCCTCCGGTGGTGCCTGCAACGGCAAAATGGTTGGGATTGGGTATATCCACATCTTCCAGGCGCCAGAGTATGCCCAAGGGAGAGTTGCCACGCACCACAATATCGTTTCGGGAATCATCCGCCCCTTGCACACCGGCATAGTTCGAAGCCATCCGCGCAGGGTCTCCCCTACTGCCTGCATACCTGTTTGATTCTTCGACCGAGAAGGTACGCGAACTCACCATGGCCATCTCATTCTGCACGTCGCCGGGGTGGGCAGTGCCTGTTACCACCACGGCATCAATCTTGACGGCCGATTCTTCCATGTCGAAATTCAGGATCACCTCTTTGGCCGAATTGACAATGATATTGGTACGTACCACAGGCAGATATCCAACCAAATTGGCTTTGACCGTATACTTGCCCAAGGGGATATCATTGAGACGATAATTCCCACCTGCATCCGTATTGGTGCCCATCACCAGGGTTGAGTCTTTAAAAAGCCGGATGGTTACGGTCATCATCCCGGCCTGGCTTTCCTTGTCGGTTATTTTTCCCCGAATCACCTGTTTGATATCACTTTGTGAAAATGCCAAATTGGCACCGATAAACAGAAGCATCACACCAAGCCTGATGCTGATCTTGATGCGCTGTAAAAAATACAAGGGTTGAGTATGGGTTTGTTTCATAAAGCAGGATGCGATTTGTTTGTACAAGACAAAACTCAACCCAAACCGGGTATTTTCATAACTGGTTTGAGCGTGAGCTGATGGCTTATTTTTAAATATTCATTGAAAAACAGGAATCTGCAGGCAAAGATAGAAGCATTTGCATTTTATCCCGCATTTTTCAGTTGAAGATGGCTAACGCTCTGAAAGGGCCTCCAGCTCTCAGAAGCAGCGAAATAACCCATCCCGATGAATATCGGGACTGCACAAAATCCAAACACTGAACAGTAGCGCACTACGTTTCTACTGTTCATTTTGGGTTTATGCAACACGAGCAATCAGGGCCTTACAAAGTACGAAAGGTGTGGGATAAGCTTTTCGGGTATCGATAAAAAGAGTTTTTTCCTAATCCACCAACGAAACCAATTCCCTGATCTCCTGATCGCTCAACTCCCCCACCCATTTCTCACCGCCTGCTATGGTAAGATTGGCCAGGCTTTTCTTGGTCTTTAACATCTCATCGATACGTTCCTCCAGGGTGCCCTTGGTGATGAGGCGGTGTACCATCACATTGCGGAGCTGCCCGATGCGAAAGGCACGGTCGGTGGCCTGGGCTTCGGTGGCAGGGTTCCACCACAGATCGTAGTGGATGACATGGTTGCCGGCGGTAAGGTTCAGACCGGTGCCTCCTGCCTTCAGGCTCAGGATAAAAGTATCGTGCATGGGGTTTTCCTGAAAGGCCTTGACCATATCATCCCTATCCTTGCGTGTAGAACCTCCGTGGAGCTGAAGCGCCTTTTTACCGAACCGGGTCTGAATAACTTGTTGGAGGATATCGCCGGCTTCTTTGTATTGCGAAAAGATGAGCACCTTTTCGTTGTTTTCATAAATGGTCTCAAGCAGCTGGAACAACAGGAGCATCTTGCCGCTTTGTTCGGGCGCCGCCTCCGCCTCTGTTTTGAGGTATTGGGCAGGGTGGTTGCATATTTGTTTCAAGACGGTAAATAATTTTAAGATCAACCCCCGCCGTTGAATACCGGCAGTGTCTTCCATGCCCTGGAGCAGATCGGTGGTGAGGTTTTTATAGAGCGCCGCCTGTTCTTTGCTGAGGTGGCAATATTGGTTGTTTTCAATTTTATCGGGCAGATCGGCAATGATGGCTTTGTCTGTCTTTACCCTGCGCAGGATGAACGGGGCGGTTATCTTCAGGAATTTATCCAACAAGTGTTTGTCCTGGTTCAGTTCTATGCCCTGGGCAAAATTCGAGTTGAACCAGTTTTCGGTGCCCAGGTAACGAGGGTTCACAAAATCGAAGATGCTCCAATATTCGCCCAACCTGTTTTCAACCGGGGTCCCGGTCATCGCAATGCGGATCGTCGAGGGGATCATCTTTACCGCTTTGGTGAGTGCAATGCTGTTGTTTTTAATGTTCTGGGCCTCATCAATGATCAGGGCCGACCAATGCTTTTTTCGCAATTTTTCATTGTCAGACCTTACCACCCCATAGGTAGAAATGACCACATCCACCTTCCTGAACCCATCGTCTCTTCCTGCTCCGTGATAAATCATAGACCGGAGATCGGGGGCGAAACGCGCCAGCTCATTTTCCCAGTTGCTCAACAGGGTAGTCGGGGCCACCACCAGGGCAGGGCCCTTGTCGAGCAAGCCCTCCTCTTTGAATTTAAGAAGGGCCGTAATCACCTGTAAGGTTTTGCCCAGGCCCATATCATCGGCAAGCAGAGAACCAACACCGAGCTTTGCATTTTTGTAGATCCACGAATAACCCCGGTGCTGGTATGGCCTCAGTTGGGCATGAATCCCCAGGGGTTGTTCAATGAGCTCAATCTGGCTGAGCGCCCGGATCTGTTTCCGCAGCTCCGGGTCAACCAACACCGATGCCCCCTGATAATCCTCGCTCAGGGCTGCCTGCAAGAGCTCTATAGCCGAAGGCGTTTCGGCCGTTTCGAGTTTTTTGATGATGCGTTCAATTTCATCCCGGGTCATGCTTATATACTGATCGCGTATTTTTACGAGACCGGCTGTTTCGGTGGTCATTTTTTTAAACTCCTGCACATCCATAAACTGATCGCCGAGCGCTATCTTCCAGTCGAAACTAAGTGTATCATCGAGTGAAAAGAAAGAGCGGTTCTTTTTCCTTGCTTTCAGGGCCAGGGTGATTTTGGGCCGCAGCAGCGATTGAAGGCTTTTGGGCAGCAGCGTCTCGATGCCAAGCATGCGTATGACCGGAAGGATGGCGGTGAGCACTTCCGAAAAGCTCCGGGTGGTGTACTGAAGCCGTTCTTGCCCGCCGGAGGCAATGACCCGCTCGAGTTCGGGCATGTAATGCGAGAGCAATTGTATGTTTTTCAACGCATCCAGTTGTTTTTCTTCATGATGCGCTAAAAAAGAACGGAGTGTTTCAAGCCCCAGCAGGGGTTTTTGAATGTTCCGGATGAGGACTTCCACCTCAAAACCTTCTCTCACGCCTTCGCTACGGCTCATGCGTTCATGAATCTGCAGGACCGGCGAAAAGTCGCGCTTACCGATAAAAAAACGTTTCAGCCAGAGCTGGATGGTAGTCGGTATTTCTTTCCCGGCAAATGAATTGAAACGCACCGCCTCGTTTTGAAAAAAGAGGCGGATGATGGCCGCATCGGTTTTATTGGTTGTTTCGAAGAGCTTTAATGCAGAAAGGTCATGACAGCGCTCGGCCGATTTGCCGGTAAACAAAAAACAAAGCAACAGCAAACCATCTTCCGGGTTCAGCGCCTTGTAACCAGCCACAACACGTTTGCCCCTGGTCATGGTTGTTTTTTGAATCATAGACATTCCGGGAGGGTAGCCCTGCAGGAGTAACTCAAAGACATGTTTAACGCCCGGGTTGATCAGGGCAGGGATCCATTGTATGCGGTACATATTTTCACCGCACCTCATCAACCGGGGCAAAAGCGCACAACGCTCGGCGAGGATATTACAGAACCGAAAGGTCTGGTACAGGGTGATGAAGGATGGTGAATAATTCGAGAGATGTTTGCTCTCGGTTTGGGCCAGCAATACAAGCATTTTCTCGGGGTGTACGGGTTTTACATACCCGTGCTCATCGGTTGCCCTCAATTCAAGATCGGCGTTGGCCCCGGCCACAAGCGTATATTCGTAAAACCGGTATGCATCGGGCAGCACGGCGACCCCATGTTTTAGCGAGGCCAGGTAGAACAGTTCTGTTTTGACATGCCTTTTGTAAAAGCCCAGCATCACTGTTTTAAAATCAGAACTATAAAACAGCGGAGATGCCGGAAACAACATAGGCAATGAAACTTGCAGGTTTTCGATGACCGAAAAATCGGGGGCCGGCCCCGCTACGGGTTTCTTTTTCTTCGACGGTTTTCGCCTCACCACACCTTCTTCGAGGCTATACACATGCTCGGTCTCCATATCTTCAAGCGGTATCCCCTCGCCGGCCAGCTCTTTTACAATATCAAAGCCGTGGAGACTGAAGACCCTGAACGGGTTTTGGTCGATCTGGTTTGCGACAATGTAGATGACAGCGGCAATGTGTTTACAGGGCACAGCCCAATCTGGGCAAGAACAGGTAAGTTTTAGATCCTTCCAGCTTTTCGGAAAGATCCGAATGCCGTTCCGCTCGGCAATCTGGAGTATTTCGGCGGGCAACACACGGTTCAGCAATTGCGGGATCAACAAAGGGTTGCCCCGGATGGTTTCGATGAGGATCTTTTTTTCAGCACGGGTAAATGGAGGCGCTACAATGGAAACCGAATACGGGTTACGGCGGCTGCCTTGCACCAGGGCACGGATAGTATTCGCCTCGATGGAAATTTCGACCACCTTGCCTGCGTTTGCATACGCTTTGCCCCTGGGCAAACGGTTCGAGAAATCGATCCTGTCGAGCGCCTGGAGCCATTGCTGGCCCCACCAGGTGCGGCCATATTTTTGCGCCATTTTCAACTATGGGTTTTTCAATACTTGTTTCTTAGGTATGTACGAAACAACGTTTAATGATCGTAATTAAACGGCTTACCTGGTCTTTTGTTTTCAACAAGGCTGGATAAAGGCCCCAGCGCCCGACCGGTTCCCTGCTTAGAACAGGGGTGTGCAACAACGCAGGTTCAGGAGCACATCATTTTTACGGCCACAATCAGTAAATCGGTAGTCTGGTTTCCGCCTTTGGATGGATACACTTTCCGTTGCAGATGGACAATGTCAAATCCGTTTTCGAAAAGCGCGTTTTGCAGAAATCCGGCTTCATGGTAATACAGATAACAGCGGTCGTTTTCGTCCTGGCTTGATGACCGGAACCCCGATCTGGAGGGGTCATCTTCCATGGTGCTTAAATACAGCGCACCACCGGCGATCAAGATTTGTCTGGCATCGGCTATTAATTTCACCACATCTTCGCCGGCCAGATAAGGCAAACAAAATCCGCACATAATCCCAACGTATTGTTTATCCAGGGCAACAATATCCCTGCAGTCCATCAATCTGTATTCAGCCTGGGGGTTGTTGATCCTTGCCCGTTCGAGCATGTTCCGGGCCAGATCAATGCCCAGGATCCGAAAACCGGGCCTCTTCTGCAGCAGATACCGGGAAATATTGCCAGGCCCGCAGGCTATATCCAGAATCTCCGCATCTTCATGCGGGATCTGGGCACAGAACACATCAAAGGACTCGTGGTACATAGACAGATCCATAAATTTGCATTCATAGTCCGATGCGTATTTATTGAAAACGGCGGTGGCGAGCTCGGTGTGGTTCATGGTTTAAAAAACAGAAATCGGATGAACGAATAACGTGATGAAGGGTTGATCAGCAATTCGCTGAAGCCCATTCGCAAAGCCCCGGCACAGAAATGTTTATTGTGTTACACCGTGCCGGCAGATGCTTGAAAGGTATTTCCTGGTTATGTCTCCCAACAAACTTGTCCTGAATCCGGTTTCTGTCTGATGAAGAATTCCCGATTCGCGGGAATTTGGTTTTCATAATCTTGTTAAACATTGCCTCTTGGTCAGTTTTTAGTTTTCCGATCAGACATTTCAAATTTACATAAATAATACAAAACCCCGATTCCGGGCGGGGATTATTCCAGGGCAATCGCATCTGGATTCCCGAAAGTTACGTTTGCCAGCTTTAACAGACGGAGGCAGCAGACCTGGTATTGGGTGAAGAACAATAAAATCGGAACATGTCATTCTCCGAAGGGAAGGTGTCGTGCTCCGTGCGAAACATGTCCTTCTCCGATCGGTATCTGTCCCACTCCGTTCTGAATGTGTCGTATTCCAAATCTGATTCCGTCCGAAACATGCCTCTCTCCGGCAGGACGCAGCCTCGATAAGGAACCTCGGGGAACATGTCGGGAACCTAAGGGAACGTGTCGGGAACCTTGGGGAGCATGTCGGGAACCAAAGGGAACATGTCGGGAAACTAAGGGAACGTGTCGGGAACCTTGGGGAGCATGTCGGGAACCAAAGGGAACATGTCGGGAACCTAAGGGAACGTGTCGGGAACCTTGGGGAACGTGTCGGGAACCTCAGGGAACATGTCGGGAACCTCGGGGAACATGTCGGGAACCTTGGGGAGCATGTCGGGAACCTAAGGGAACGTGTCGGGAACCTTGGGGAGCATGTCGGGAACCTCAGGGAACATGTCGGGAACCTCGGGGAACGTGTCGATAACCTTAGGGAACATGTCGGGAACCTTGGGGAACGTGTCGGGAAACTCAGGGAACATGTCGGGAACCTTAGTGAACGTGTCGGGAAACTAAGGGAACATGTCGGGAAACTAAGGGAACGTGTCGGGAACCTTGGGGAGCATGTCGGGAACCTCAGGGAACATGTCGGGAACCTCGGGGAACGTGTCGATAACCTTAGGGAACATGTCGGGAACCTTGGGGAACGTGTCGGGAAACTCAGGGAACATGTCGGGAACCTCAGGGAACGTGTAAGGAACCTTAGGGAATGTGTCGGGAACCCTGAACATGTCGGGAGCCCTGGGGAGCATGTCGGGAACCCCAAGGAATGAGCTGCCTTTTAAAGGCGCACCTCCGAACAACAAAGGTCTCTTTCAGGACAACTAACTTCTCCTGTAGGACAATTTGTGCCATTTGTATCGATACCGTTCGGAAATGTCTCCAGTTACATGAAAAGGCATTGGCCAAATAAACCCGCGCTCATCCTCCAATCAAGCGACATTTAAACCGTGTAATCGGTAACGATTCGCTTCGGAAGTTTTGAATTCGAAATCTTTTTAGACGCGATTGCCCTGGGGATTATTCTTGCCCAGCCTTTGTTTCCGGAAACCGGGAGCAGGCGTCAATCCAACCGCAAGCAGCACGACCAGGCCCATGGAACATCGGCAGGAAGCCTTTGTTGTCAGGAAGATCAGCCATCCCCGCTTTAGCTGGCTGGGAACATGCCCCCCCCCCGTCAACGCGAGGCATCTCACACCGGTACGCTTTTACCAGGGAGGATCAGCAAGCAAAGCCATTTGGTGTCTGCCGGGCATAGTAAAAGTCGGGGCAATACTGGTTTTATTTTACTATACCTAAATGAGTTTTCTTTTTTTTCAAACGAATGAATGAACGCCATTTCTCCCAGCTGCTTCAAATTTTATATTTCATACTTCGCCTTAAATCATTCTTCTGAGTTCAAGAAATACGGTCTGCACGAATACTTCCCTCCCCTTATCCATGCACTATTGCTCACTAAAACAGGAGCTTCTGAACGCCGGGGTTCAGTTCCCCGGCCGGTTTAATCTGTATACAGAAGATCCTAAAAAATCAGACAACAGAAACAATTTATTTATTCAATGGGATGCGTTTCACCTTCCTGAAAAAAATAAAATGCCAAAAGATATTTCAGATATAATGGACACTCAAAAGCAAGCCCAAACATATTGCGATCTAAATAATTAGCAATAGCTTCGTTTCTGTTCATAGGGCCGGGTAACGCATGGGGGCTCGCCCGGCATTATTTGCAAATAAGAAAACTAAAAACTCACTGCCTAAACTTTCACACAATGAAAACAACCACACTCCTCTTATACCTTTTTTGTGTAAGCACACTGGCTTTTTCTCAAACACAGCGTGTTGAACTCTATGAAAATTTTACGGGAGAAGATTGCCCTGCCGCTCCGGCAGCAGATTCTACCGTGCACCTTTTAATAAATGCAAACCCAGGTAAAATTGTTGCAATAGCCTACGAAACCCGGTTACCAAACCGGCCTCCCGGAGGTTCCCTCTACAGCCAGGACAGCAGAGATATCCGTAACCGGGTGAGCTACTATGGGATCACGCTTGTTCCCTATGCGCGTTTCGACGGAAAAACACTGGCCGATCCGGCCAATGCAACCTTGAACGGGCTTTCCACACTCTTGACCCAAAACACCATAGACACCACAGCGGCCAATGTGAATGCACCCTTTACGGTAAAAATGTCGCACACGTTCAATACAACTTACGACAGTGTCACCGTACAGATGGTCATCACGGCTACCGAGGCCCTCACCTTTACCGGCACACTCAAAGCCCAGATAGCCATGGAGGAGGCAAAGATTAAACTTCCAGCTCCCAGCGGCTCAAACAGACAAACTACTTTTTACAACGTATGCCGTTTGATGCTCCCACCCGACACCGCCAACGGAGGGCCTTCGCTCGGAACAACCCTTCCGGCCGTCTGGGCTTCGGGCCAGACACAAACGCTGAGTTATAAAGTGTTGGTCCCCACGTCTATTTATGACAAAGGCCAGATCTGTTTTGCCGGTTTTGTACAAGATTCAACAACCTTTGTGGTTGAACAGGCTGGAATAGATGTCATCCAACCCATACCAAACGATGCATCCCTAACCTATCTGAAACCCTTTCCGTTCCTGCTGTGCAATACCGATTCGGTAACCCCCGTTGCAACCCTCTACGATCGGGGGGCCGATACCTTGCATAATTGCATACTTACTGATTTCATCAATACTGGGGGCCTTCTTCAATCAACCTGGACCGGGACGCTTGCCCCGGGCGATTCCACCACCGTATCGCTGCGAAAATTAGGCGTTGTCACCGGATTGAATACATTAACGGTTGGGGTTGTCTCGCCCAACGGAGTGTATGCCGTAAACTCCAGCAACACAACCCAGACCCAATCTTTTAACATCGACAGCACTGCAGTCATGGCCCCGATGGTACAACCCTTTAACCCGGTAAGCGGTTATCCGAACTTCCCTCCCCACGGATGGCTGATCGACAATCCGAGCAATAATACCACCTGGGCTGCATCGAACAACGTGGGTGATCTGGCGCTTGGCTGCGCCCGCATGAATTTCGCCAACTCCCCTCCCGGCGATATCGAGTATTTATATTGCATCAACGTAAACCTGAGCGCAGGCAATACGGCTGTCATTTTCTTTGATGTAGCCTATTCGCCTTACCCGGGCTATCCCGATTCGCTCGTCATTCAGGCTTCAGACAATTGTGCCGCCACCTGGACCACCGTCTATTCAAAAGGCCCCAACGACCTGGCCACTGCTCCGCTCGATACCACCACCAACTTTACCCCTTCGGCAGCTCAGTGGAGACATGATGTCGTAAACCTCAATGCTTTTGCCGGACAAGACAATGTGCTTGTACGTTTTAAAGCCATCAGCGGGGGAGGAAACAACCTGTATATTGACGATGTAAACATCTCGAATTCAGCGCTTGGAATAAAAGAAAACACTCTTTCGGCCACGGTGAATGTACATCCCAACCCCTTCTCTACATCCACCCTCATCGATTTCAACCTTAGCCAGGGCCAAGACGTGGTTTTTAAGGTCTATAACCTCCTGGGCAGAGAAGTCTTTGCTTCACCCCCCTCCTCCTTCCCGGCAGGCGAGAACACCCTTGGCTTTCGTGCATCTACGCTGGCCGACGGGGTTTACTTTTTGCAGCTGAATACAACCGAAGGAACTACTTCTCAAAAAATAGTGATTTCCAGATAAACCCAACATGAACATTAGAAAGGTTCCCTGGCGCCTTTCAAAGGTTCCATAGTGCCTGTGAAAGGTTCTGATGTGCCTTGATAAGGCACTAAGATGCCTTGCAATGGTTACGAGGTGCCTTAACAATGAACCTAAGAAAGCATCCTGTGAACCCAGTTATCAGTCGGATATGCTTCTGCCCCCCCCTCTCGAGCTGCTGAATGACAACAAATTCCATCATTAATTTCAAATTCTTTGCAGGATTCGAAATTTCCACTAATTTTGCGCCTCGTTAAGAAAGAATGGATCGGTAGTTCAGCTGGTTAGAATGCCGCCCTGTCACGGCGGAGGTCGCGGGTTCGAGTCCCGTCCGGTCCGCAACTACAAATAGAAAAGCCCTGTATATCAATGATGTACGGGGCTTTTGATTTGGCTGTTGTCGGTTTCGTTGTCGGATTGAGAGCTTTAGAACATAATGCCCAATCTGAAACTATTCTAACTCCGAATCAATATCCTGAACCATTTTTACCAATTCAGGAGTTGGTGAAAATTGGGTAAGTACCTGATCGGTTTCCTTATTGACCCAATCTAATTTAGACTGATCGTATTTCCAATCTTTGGAATCTGTTAATATGATAGTTTCATTTTCTTTTGAAGAGGCAGGCATTTTGAAACCAAAATGCTCGACTAGATGGCGGCCCTTCATTGCGTTCAGAATGTTATAAATAGCCATTGCATAAACCCGCTCTGCTCCTTTCCTCTTTTCTTTTTTATCCGGGTTCGGCTGGGTAAAGATTTTGGTTCCGTATTTTATGGTTTCTATCAAATCCTTTTCCATATCTACAATCGGTCGCATGTGTTGAGCCTTCCTGCTGGTAAATATTTGCTTGTCCGATTTCCAGAGGTTGAGCCATTCATCAATTAAGATTTCAGCCATTTTTTTATTAGCGACCACAATATGAAAATGGGGGTTGTACGTCCTTTTCATGGAATTAAAGTTACATTCCAATGCTCTGATTCCACTCAACTTCATGCCAGTACCCCGGTCATTCCTTTTTTTATACTTAGCGACAATTTTGTTGAACCCTCTTATCATGCCTTCGTTAATCCATTTGTTGAGATTCTTTGCAGGAATAGCTTTTACGGTAAGGGTAACAAAATAAGGGGCTTCCCAGTGTTTAAGGACAGGATAATATTTATTTATCATAACAGCTTTTTTGTTTCCAGCACATACGGTACAAATACGACTTCTGCAATAATTGGCCGAATACATTCGACCGTTTGCTGTCGTGACTTTATCTAAGCAGTAGTAAGCATTCCAAAGAGATTTCTGAAACCGTTTGTTTCCTTTTTTTTCTGCAATTTCTAACAGGACTTTTATTAATATCCGGGAAATCATTTTCTTTTTTCCCCTGCTTTGTTGCAATTTTTGATCCGTCAAATCACTGCCTTTCCCTTTTACTAATCGTTGTTTCATGGCTTTTGGGTTATTTTATTTGTCCTGAATATTTCTAATGTATCAAGCATCCCGTTCCGAAATTTCGGTTGGAATGGGGGGAATCAGTTATCCCCGGCGGTATTTTACCGACTGAACTTTGCTAACAGAATTTTCTACCTCTGCCTTTTTATACCGAACACGTGACTGAATACGGTATGAGGGGATTGTACCCAGCTTGCTCCATTCGTTAAGCGTAGGCAAACTTATTCCCAAAATTGCAGCGGCCTGATTCCGGGTAATAAACTCGGTTTCGGGAAGATGTTCGGGACTGTGGCTTTTGAGTTCTGACTTAACGCAATCTCTGATTAGCGTTTCAAAATCTTTTAGAGAAATTGGGGAAAGAATAAAATCATTCATGGCGTAAGAATATGCCACAAAGCACCAACAAAAAAAAAAGGAAATCAAGAAATAAGGAAGGACAAAGACAACTTGTCTCTGGACAAAGACAACTTGTCTAAGTATTACGAATGGCTCTTTCGAGGGTTTTAGGACTTATACGATGCTTTTCACAGGTGGCTTTTTCAGCTTTATTGTGTGAGTATTTTTTATTCCGGGTGAAACGGTTATAGGTTGCGAGGTATTCCTTATACTTTACTTCTGTACTTGGGAGTTTTTTTCGTTGGGTTTTACCTACCGACTTCGATGAAACAAGCGTAGGTTTGTTAGCATTTTTTCCATCCTCGGTGTAAGGGTCCTCGGCAATTTGCTCATGCGAACAGACTTCAAAATCCTTAAAAAGAAGAGGGTGTTTTATTTTCAGTTCATCTACCTTGCTAACTATGCCTGAATCGAAACCATATTCTTTGATTATTGTTTTATTCACAATTTCCCAAAAATCATTTTTGGCATGTACCCACCCCTTATGACCGCCTTCGCAACCAGAGTGAAAATAATTTGTGTGAAGTGTCCTAATGTAGGTTTTGGCGTTCGCGCCATACAACGTGTCTGGAGTTAGAGCAAAATTATCTTCAAAATACTTTACCCCCTCCGCAAAGGCTTGACAGTAAACCCCAACATAGTTTCTGCCATTAAATGTTTCATTAATGTTTTCATCCGAGTTCCATGCCGGAATTTGTCTGGAATTTAATATTAGCATCAAATATGGGGAGTAAACCGGAATCTTAAACGGGTACTCCTTTCTGGAGAAAGTGAAGCTGTCGATTCCTTTAAAGTGTTGTAAGTTTTTGTTATCCCTAAAATATTCAAGATCAATAAAATAGCTATGTAACTCCTCTTTGGTTCTGTCCTTTAGCTGTTGAAGTGGCGGGGCCGTTTGAATGATGTTATTAATTTCACTAGGTGGTTCAGGTTTCGCTAATGGAGCTATCGTAAACGGAAATTCATTTTGAAAGTAAGAGGGGGTTTCAAGGACAAGCAACCAAGCACGGTAATTCCTTCCAACCTCTTCACCCATTTCGTAAAATGCATTTGCTTCATAATAAGCATTTTCATTCGCTAGGGCTTTTTTGCCCTGATTTTTATATGTGGTAGTAAATCCATGTGCCATATTAATATTGATCGCTTTTAGAATTAATTCCTTAATGTTTTCAGGAGTGGAAATAAAGGGAGTGAAGGTTGTTTCAAATCCTTTTAGAAATCCAATGGCATAACAGTCGAAAACCATGAGAAATTCATCTGCTAATCTTTTATTATCCTTATGAGAAAAGCAAAGTAGTTCGTAGGAGCCATGTAGAACAGGAATGCATTTGGCAGTGGCAGTGTCAATGTAGATGAATTTGTTTCGTTCCATGTAATAGGTCATTACATTTTCAGGAACAAAACCCATTTGGAAATTCAGTTTGTGTTTTCCTTTGTCAAAAGAAATGATGTCAATAGAAAGGTTGAATTGTTTTGGGAGTTTATTTGCAACCTGCCAGCTTTCCTTTTCTTTTTCTACTCTCGCTCTAATTTCGTTCTCTCGTTCGGCATTGTCTCTAAGGAAATTAAGAAAATTCTCTTTAGTAAATTCTTTGCAATAGGACTGTTCATTTTCTATTTCTATGCCTTTATTTACTCTCAAATAATTCAGGAATGCTCCTTCGTGAATTTGCTTAAAAATAGCCTTACTAACTTCAATTTCTTTCGGATTTTTTCCTTCACATTCACCTAGTGGAATAGCTCCCCAGAGAATTGCATCTTCAAATAATTCATCAAAGGATTTGTATGTCTTTTCGATTTCCATTACATCCACTTAAAACAAAGAAAGCTGGCTATCATCATCCTGAACCTGTCGTTTAAGCCGGGATTGGTGAACAGGCTTATCTACCTCTTCAAATATTTCCTGCCTTTCTTCACTCTTAGCAACAACCGTTTCAATGTCAGCAATAGCCAATTCAATCTCATTGGGAGCATCAGGAATATTGTTTTCCGCTTTGTAAATACGGGCTTCTATAATCTGGCTTCTCCAAATTTCCATCAACTCAAGGGAGGAGGTAAGCCCCTTTTGAATAGCTATATCCGATTGAAGATATATTGCTTCCAATTTTTCAGTCAGCTTTCTATCTGACATTGCAGCGAGGAGAGTTATATTTCTCTCTGCATTTTCGAGGGCTTCATGTATCCTAATGTCGTTACTCAAGGATACCTCCTTCCACTATTTTTATGTCAGCTTCAGTCAGATCGTATAATTTGTAAATGAGATGATTTATCTTCTCCTCATTATGTTCTATCCGTTGTTTTGTTTGCTCAATTTTAGTTTGAAGCGAAATGTCTTTTAATTCCTCATTCAGGGTCAGAAGAGAATCAACACACTTAACGATTTCATCATGCCACCCTTTTTCTTCTTTCTTTGAGAAATCAATCATCGAAATTGGAATTGCTTCGATCTCTGATTTTTTTATTTTCGGAAAAATAGTCTTGAAATCTGAATTGACTTTTCTCCAAAACCATTTACCCAAATGGCTATTGATTATTGCAAGAATATATTTTAATGAATAATCCGTTATCGAAATTAAATTGTATAGCGTATTTAGGGTGTAATAATTCCGTCCGTCAAACGTGGCAACCGGAGTATTCCCGATTTGCCGAATTAGTATTTTGTTGTTTAGAAAATATTTCTCATCCCTTTTTCTATGCAGTAAATCTCCATAATGCACATAAATGCCCCTCCAGTTAGTTTTATAACTGTTAATGTCTTTTCCGTCTAATACCTTTTTCCATGACTTGCTTTTCGCTTTATTAGAGAGGAAATCTTCTTTAGTATTTGTGCCATGACTTCCTCCCAATTGAATACCAATGCAGGTATCCGTGATTTCTCCAAGATGAATTGAATTTGCTTCAATTCGATTAAGGAGGTCTTCTGTTGAATCATCATTAGCGACATTAAACTTGAAATTTTGATTTGATAAAAACTTCTTAGTCGAAATCTTTGTAACACTTTCCCCCTCAATGGTTATAACGCTATCTTTAAGGCTTAAACTATTACTCACAACCAATATAACCGTTTCAACCTGTGCATCTTCAAAAACTCTATTCTTAAATACTCGGATAGTTTCCAGTGAATAGCTTTGTAAAATCAGTTGTCTGATTTTTGTAGCATTTTCATTTACAAGAATTGTATTAGGAATGATGAAGCTGAATTTTCCGTTTTTCTTTAAAAGAGACAGGGCCTTTTCGCAAAAAAAGACATATAAATCATATTTCCCTCCGTATGATTTATATTTCGTTGAAATGTACGTCTTTATTGAATCGTCAAAGGTTTCCCTTCCTAAAACATAAGGAGGATTCCCAATTACTACATCAAATCCACCCTGCTTAAATATTTCTGAAAATCCCTTTTTCCAGTTAAATGGCTTTATTTTGCGTTCGTACCCTAAATCAATTTCGCTGTCATAAAAATCAGTATCAATTAAGCTATTTCCATTTTTAATATTGTTGTCAAGGTCAGGTAGAACTCGTTCGTGAAATAGACTTATCTGTTGCTTAATGGAGGCTTCCGTCTCTCCTTCCATACATTTGAGCAACAAACTAAGTTTTGTTACCTCAACAGCGTTTGAATCAATATCAACGCCAAAAATATTATTGAGAAGGATGCGTTTTTTTTCATGAGTGGTTAGAGTGCCTTGGGGAGTGAAAGGGTTATCTTTTCCTCTTTTCGTTACGTATCCCTTTTCGTGATACCAATTGACGTGATGGTTCAGCAGATACTCAAAAGCACCAACCAGAAAAGAACCGCTACCGCAAGCGGGGTCCACAATGGTTATTTTCTCAATTTCTTTGGGTGATTTGCCGTCAATGAGTTTTCCGACCGTGTTTTTTACAATGTATTCAACAATGTACTGAGGGGTGTAAAAAACGCCTCCGGCTTTTCTTACTTCCGGTTTCTCTTCAATTTTTACTCCCCTTGCCGGAGTTATCCGAATTACCTTGCCCAAAAATTGCTCGTAGGCATTGCCCAAAATCTCAACTGGCATTACCGAAAATTCGTAGTTACATAAGGGGTAATACAATTCATCAACTACAATTTTCAGAACCTTGTTATCAACTTTGAGTTTTGGAGTAATAACGTCTTTCTCGAAATCGAATAGGCCGGAATTGTATTTGTCATCTGCCTGCTGAAACAGATCGAACAGATTTTTATAGGAATCGCCCTTTGATACGGCTTTTTGCAATTGTCCGTAGGGTTCAACGGCCCGGTCTTCGCAAAAGCGGAGGAAGATCAAACGGTCAATTGTTTGCTGAACAGCAAAGTTCAGCTCCTCATCATCTATTTTTTTGTTGTTAAAGGCAATGCTTTTGGCAAGGTATTGCCTCCATTCGTCCAAGCTCTTTACAAAGCGCTTATCCAGTGTGTCGGTTCCGCGCTTGCTTGCAGAACTCTGAACAAACTTATCAAAACGGCCCTTGGTAACTGCTTCGTGTGAAAACGTGTCGTAAAGGAAATCAAAATCTTTGCCGAAGTCCTCAAAACCGATGTATTTTAACCGGGCTACATTTGCGCTGTCGTTCAGGTTTGGGACTTTGGAGCAATCGTAAACGATAAACTCCTCAAAATTGGTAAGGATTGAAACGTAGGCTTGTGCGCTGCTTCCGTAACGTCTTAGTTGATAAGCAGACTCTTTGTTTGCCTTGAGGGAAACGGAGGGCTTTTTAGCCTCAACGTAGAACAGACGTTTTGTTGTGCTACCAGAAAGACGAAAACCGTAATCCGGAGCTTTTGCTCTGTCTTTTCTTCCCTCCCGGACAACTACCTTGTCCTCGTAAATTACTTCCCGGTATGCTTCAGAATCACCCTTTTCATTGTCTATATCCCAGCCCAATGCTTTAAAAAACGGATTAATAAAGTCCTGTCTGGTCTTCTGTTCATTGTAATCGGGCAAATGATAGTCTTTCCGGTGTTCCCGGAATCGTTCAACAAGTGCTTCTATGATGGATTTGGCTTGCTCTCTGGACATAAATTGGTTAAAGGAGGTTAAATATAGCCAAATGGAGGAAAGTATTGGGGGCAATGAGGGAAATATTCTGTTTTTTTACAAACGTTAGGACGGAACGAAAAAGGAGTCCGTTGTGGACTCCTTTTTCATTGTAAAATGACAATTGACCGGGAAGGGTTATTTATGTGCAAGGTTCTTAACATCATTGATATAATCCTTGATGAGAGTAACCATAGTAGGCGTATGATCTGCGAGTAGAAACCGGCCCTTGATAAAGTCAAAACCATGTTTTTCAACAAGCGAGCCTATGGAAGAGTTCAAAAATGAACTTGACATCGGGGTACATGCTTTTAATGAAAGAACAATGATAGAACCGTTGGTTAAAGCCTTGTCCATTGCTAAAAAAAGCAAGACCCCCTCAGTATTTGTGGAGGTTCCGGTTACTATATCCTTAACTACAATTATTTCCTTTTTCATAACAGTTCGTCAAAGGTACGACAAAAACAGGACAAAAATATGACAAAAACCGGGCAAGAGTATGATAGAAATCGGGGTGTTTCTTAAAATAGCTCAACTTCCTCCGAAGATTCAGCTTCAAGTAATTGAAAATGAGATGTATTCAGCTTTATCACCAAATACGTTCCCGGAAATGAAAATGCAAGGTTATCTAATTCTGATTTAACGTTTACGCTTTGAATTTGTTTCGAATAAAACGCCCGGTTGGATACAATTGTTATTTCACCCTTATTTGCTTTAACGATAGTGAGAATTATGTCTAATCCAAAGCCCCGGTTGTGAGGGTTGCTTTTTGTTGAAAAACCCAACTCTAAAGCCTTTTGAAGAGCCTGACTGTCATCTAACCTACCTTTCACGTCACCTATAAATTCATTCACCTTATTGGGGATACCCTTCCCAAAATCACATATTGAAATACAAAGCTCCGACTTCTGTTTGTAGAATTGAGTTGCGATAAATCCACTCACTTTGGATTCAGAATGATCGGTAATGTTATTTAATGCTTCTACAACCGTTAGCCTCAATGGGGTTAAATCTTTCTCCTTCAGAGAATGAGCAGCATAGAAATTTTGTATCACACCAGCAAAAGCATCAATATTTTCGACCTTGTGTTTCCAGATTGGCATTGTATTGGTTAACCGGGCTTTGAGGCAATAATTCCTATTTGAATTGCTTGTCCAATACTGATCAAATTTAGAGTATTTGATAAAATTGCCGGAATCAGTACCCTCTCTGTATAATATCCTGATTCTTGCTCCTGACAGCCTGTATTCTTCAATTAAACAAGCCAGAGAAGTTAAATGGTAAGGAAAGAGAAACGAGATTTGGCGAAAATCAAAAATGAATAATCTCCCCGCGTTAGACCTATCTGAGTTACGGTTATTGACAATGAAACGTAACCACTCGACTAAGTGTTCGCAATTGGGTATTTTAATGGTAATCTTTTGCAAAATCAGCTATGGTTTAGAGAAATGGATACAATCCAATCTAATTTCAAAAGTACAGGTAAAAAAATCTGATATTAATTTACGACCGAAAGTTGCAAAGAGTTTACTCATTTCAGACTGCAACAAGCCTCTGTTTTTCCTGCCAATGCAACCTCAACAGATTAGCATTCTCATTCGGTGTAATCTTGATATACCTCATAAACGCTTTTTCTGTCCGGTGTCCGGTTATCTTCATAATCGAAATAGCAGGGAATCCACTAAGATACAGATTTGAAGCAAAACTCCTCCGGGCCGTATGTGTGGTAACAAGCTCAAATTTTTTCCGGTTTGTAGAAATGTTCAGACCTCCTTTGGTAATGCTTGTTGAGGTTTTGGCATGGAGGCTTTCAACCATGTGTCCCAGCTCTTTCAGGTATTGATTCATTTTTACGTTGGAAATAGCCGGGGGCAATGAGTTGGGATATTTTCCTTTATACTTTGCCATTATCTTCTTAACGGTCGGATGAATCGGAATTACAACCGTTTCCCCTGTCTTTTGGGTTTCAAGCTCAATTTCTTCGATTTTGATGTTTTCAGGCTGGATATTTGAAAAGTCAGAAAAGCGTAAACCAGTCCAGCATCCGACAATAAATAGATCCCGTATCCGGTCCAAGCGCGGGTTATCTGATAAATCCAAAGCGCATATTTCGGCAAGCTCTGATTCTGTCAGGTAAATGCTCTCTGTATCTTCCCGGATAACCCTAAACCGTTTGCTTTTGTGTGAAAGGTTCGTGCTTAGACCCCGTTCAGTAGCTTCATTCAAAAAGGTTTTGAGCGTTTTCATGTGTTTGCCTATGGTATTATTGGCAAAACCCAGGTCTTTGGTCAGGTATTCGGTAAAGTCGTGGTAAAAGTCCAGATCAATGGTATCAAAGTCAATCCGTTTCCGTTTGAGCTGTTTGAAGTTCCGCAATACCTGTAAGGTGTTCCGGTAAATCTGAATAGTGTCTTTGGAGAAAGTCT
Source organism: Bacteroidota bacterium (assembly GCA_013289095.1). Taxonomy (GTDB): domain Bacteria; phylum Bacteroidota; class Bacteroidia; order Palsa-965; family Palsa-965; genus Palsa-965. Next base: position 20,271 of record JABDAO010000011.1, read on the forward strand.
TCCCCGTCTTTTCGTTTACTCGTACTCTGGATTCCTCAATGAATTTTTCAGTGAACCGGAATAAATCCAACTTTATGGTTTCGGCTTCCGGGTTCAGCTTTTTATTCAACAGGTCGCGGAACTCTTCGATTGAAGGGAGCTTGTTTTCATTGTCGTTTTGATATTGTCTGAAAACGTCTTTTGCGGAGCTTTCCAGAAAGTTCAGACGGGCGTTAAATTCCGGGTGTTCCGGGAATGTCTTTGTTTCTTTCGCCCGCTGGTAATTCCGTTTGTCGGGGTCTGATTCCCAAAATTTCGGGTAAATGCTCTCTTTGGTAGGATAAACGAGCCTGTTGTTATTCCACCGGATAACGAGATGTATAGCTGTTTCTGTGGAGGTTCCTGCTTCCCGGAGGTTGAAATTGAATTTTGCCATTTTGTGCTGTTTGGATTAACGAAATACAAAAATAGGCTTTCTTTTTTCTGTTGTCGGTTTTGTTGTCGGTTTTCTTTAATTATCCCTTATTTTGCTTAATCGTTCTTTTCTTCATAATCTCTGAAAAGCCCAATAGATAAGGGAAGTACGAAAGGAATCGGGAAAAGCCGGAAACAAAGGTAGCGGTCCCGTCCGGTCCGCAAACACAAAAAGAGAAGCCCTGTATATCAATGATATATAGGGCTTTTTATTTAACTTATACCCCGTCCAGTAGCTTCATTCAGGAAGGTTTTGAGGGTTTTCATGTGTAGTATTGAGCTTTATCACCAAATATGTGCCCGGAAATGAAAATGCAAGGTTATCTGCCTCTGATTTAACGTTTCTGCTTTTAATTTGCTTCGAATAAAACGCCCGGTTAGACACAATCGTTATTTCGCCCTTGTTTGCTTTAACGATAGTGAGAATTGTGTCTACTCCAAATCCCCGGTTGTGAGGATTGCTTTTTGTTGAAAACCCCAATTCCAAAGCCTTTTGAAGAGCCTGACTGTCATCTAATACGCTGGTTAAAGAAGATTGAATATGGGGCATCTCTAATAACCCCATCCAAATTGTACCTTCGTCCGCCACGGCAGACGAACCTAGACGCAAAGCATTTAGTTTCCCGTAAACTAGGATATTCGGCTCTATCGGGTTACAATTGTTCTTTGCGCGGTATAATCAACCCCGCTCGGAATCAGTGTCCCCGTCAGTACATGTCCTCCCAAACTGATCACCCTCTTTTCATGAAGCTTCGGCCCCCGTTTCGCCATTAAAAAAACCTTCTGTAGTTTTGGTGCAAATACATACGCCGCAAACAACGAATCAATACAATCCCTTCTATGATCACAAAAAAAGTCATGTTACAAGTAAGCGATGGCAGCTCCATGCAAGCCTATGTAGCAATACCAGAGGGGCAGGGGCCGTTTCCGGGCGTTCTGGTGCTTCAGGAAGCATTTGGCGTGAATGGGCATATCCGGGGCATTGCCGAGCGGATTGCAAAGGAGGGTTATCTTGCTATTGCACCCGAATTGTTTCATCGTACAGCCGAACCTGGATTCGAAATCGGGTATACCGTTGATTTTTCGTTGATCATGCCCCATTTCCAAACCATGACCCCCGAAAGTTTGAGTATGGACATACAGGCGGCATACGACTGGCTGCAACAACAAAACAATGTCATATCTGCTAAAATAGCCAGTATCGGCTTTTGTCTGGGTGGCAGGGCCACGTTCCTGGCCAATGCCAATCTTCCGCTCTCCGCCGCCATTTCTTTCTATGGGGGCCGAACCGATGCCCTGGCTGACAGAGCCCCCCTGCTCCATGCCCCCCATCTGTTTTTCTGGGGAGGCCTGGATAAACACATCGCGCAAGAGCAGATTGATACCGTTATCAATGCCGTTAAACAGGCAGGCAAGCCGTATACCAACGTGGTTATTTCGTATGCCGACCATGGCTTTAATTGTGATGACCGGGCCAGCTATAACAAACAAGCAGCAACCGAAGCATGGGCCTTGTCGATGGCATTCCTGAAGAATAATTTGTAGCCCTCAAACCCGTTGGCCTTGATACCAGGATTGACAAAACACAACAAGCCCGCTAACATCAGGTGAATATTACTGATGCCGCGGCTTGTAATGCTTTGGGGCATCTCTAATAATCCCTTCCAAACATTCCCTCTCCGCCTGCGGCGGAGAGGGTCAGGGAGAGGTCAATAAAATGGGGTTATTGGAGATGCCCTGTATTGCCTTTGGACTCTTATCACAAAAGCGTATTATTGTTCATGACTTAAACCCTAAGAAATTCAACAAATGAAAAAAACCAGTTTACTGATTTTTGCAATCGCTGCCTCATTCTGTGTTGGCTATGCATTCAATACACTCGTCACCACCCGGTCAAACCGTCTTGCAGAAGTAAAAAAAGTGACCGGCATAGGCGGTATTTTTTTTAAGTGTAAAGACCCAAAACAAATGAGGCTGTGGTATCAAACGCATCTTGGTCTAAATGTCAATAACTATGGGGCCGTTTTTGAATGGAGACAAGGAGCCGACACCACCAGGAAAGGATTTACGCAATGGACCCCTTTTTCGGAAAAGACAAAATATTTTGAACCTTCTCAGCGCGACTTTATGATAAACTACCGGGTTGAAAACCTGAATGCGCTGGTTGATGGATTGAAAAAAGAAGGGGTGACTGTTACAGATACCATCGAAACGGTTGAGTACGGAAAATTTGTCCACATCCTTGATATGGAAGGGAACAAAGTGGAACTGTGGGAACCGAACGATCTGGCTTATGATAAATTAGGCAAACAAATGGGGAGCAAGACTACCAAATAGCCATCAGAATACCGAAAGCTGATTAACATCATCCTGCTCAATCCCCCTGGAGCATCTCTTATGAACGGGTAAATATCAGGCCGGCACAACTCCAATTGCTGTCACAGATACGAACCCTGGGTATGCAAACGCAAAGCCGAAAGCCCCGTATATACAGGATATACGGGGCTTTCTATGCTAAACAAGAATGATGACAGATCTCTTTTATTCCTGAATGATAATCTTCTTGGTTTGTATTTTCCCATCGCATTGTAAAGTCACGATATAGATTCCAGGGTTTAGCTGAAGATCTTTGGCATTCACAGTAATTTTCCCGGAAGCAAGATCTGCACCTGCAAAAGCGGCCCTTCGTTTGCCAAGCATATCAGTAATGAGGATGCTTGCTTCCTTGAGATCAACAATCGTGTATTCAATCGCGATGTTCTCATTGGCTGGGTTTGGATAGATGGCCAGGGATGCAGCAGGAGCCGCATTAGTGATTGCTGCAACCGGTGCAGGGGCTATCCTGAAATTGTTCAGGGAGTTATTGCTGCACGAGAACCCATCCTGGAAGTTACCGTTCATGCCACCGGTGCCAATACCGAGCTGCCCATTTGAATTCTGGCCGGTTGAACAATACTGGGCGTGATCAGTCGATTGAATCCCGATGGTAGAATAATTTGATGACGAAATTGCCGACCATGTACCTGCTCCAACCTGTGTAGGCACATTGAGCGGAGTGAAGTTTAGCTGACTAAAACCCAATTGATAACAGTTCGGACAAGAACCGGCATAATCAATACCCCAAGACCAAAGTGTGTTGTCGGCAGCGCTGATTGCAAAGGAAGAGCCACTTCCTGCGCCAACAGCCAGATAGGTAGAACCGGCATTGATTTGTTCCGGGTATGCGGTTGAGGTGGTTGTTCCATCGCCCAGCTCGCTCTCTGAATTATCTCCCCAGGTCCAGAGTGAACCATCGGTCTGGATTCCAACGGTATGAGCCGCACCCGTTGCAACCGAAAGCCAGGTAGCACCCCAGAATTCATTTACCGGGGTCGATCGGTTGGTCGAGGTACCGTCTCCCAGGTTGCCAGAAGAATTACTGCCCCAACCCCAGAGGGTCTGATCGCTTCTGATAGCAAATCCAAACCAGCTGGATGCGCTAGAATAGACACTTACATAGTTGGTGTTTACCTTATCGACCTGGACAGGCACATTTGAATTCTGTGTCACCGTACTGCCACACTCCCCCTGCAGACCATAGCCCCAGGCCCAAAGGGTGCCGTCTGATCTGACGGCATAAGTATTCGAGTTTCCACAGGCCACAGCTATCCAGGTATATTTATATTTTTCCTGAACAGGAGCGGTTCGGTAATAAGCCGTTGTTCCATCCCCCAACTGTCCTGCTGCATTGCAGCCCCAACACCAGAGACTGCCGTCTGCCATGATAGCGGCAGAATGCTGAAATCCGGTTGCCACTTTCACAAATTTCTTACCGTTAGGGCTTGCAACCGCCTCGGGGGCAAGTACCGAAGCGCTGCTCACAACACCTCCCTGCCCAAGCTCACCTTGATAATTTTCGCCCCAGGACCAAAGATTCCCGTCAGACACAAGCCCGTTGGTATGATCTCCCCCCACCGTAACCGAGAGCCAGGCCGGTGAATAGGTACCTACCACCTGGAAATTATCAATACTGATGACACCTGCCGCAGTAAGTTGGGTGCTTGGAGTCAAACGGATGTAGAGATTTTCCACATTATCAGCCAGGGTTCCCAGGCTTATTCCATTAGGAATGACATCCTCAAAAAAACCCTTGTCCTGAAATGTGTATGAGGTTGCCGTGGTAAAATTTACTCCATCGCTGCTGTAATCTACAGTAATTGATACCGGGCCATGTGTAGAAGATCCGGCTGAAAAATAAACCCCATATGTCTTAAAATTTGCCAGCTCATTTGCCGTACCACTCAACTGGAACATCCAATAGCCCTGAGGGTTCTTGGGCGAATTGACTCCCCCCGGGTTGGTAGCTGTAAGCGCATTGTCGGTTGCATTATTGTTGTCCACATATCCATTTGGGCTATCAGTACCTCCTGCAAGTGCAAAAGGGATATTGGAGGTCAGCGTGCAGCTTACGTTCGGATCGGAAGGAGCAGGATTGAACGGGAAAGCAGAATAGCTGTTCACGTTTTGATCGAATGTATAGTTGACGAGTACTTGTTGCTTGTTTTGAAGCGGAATAATAAACTGGGGGCCCAGATTGGGTTTCTCCCCCAGGGTAAGAATACCGGCGGCTGAACTCAGGGCAATGCCAGATAGAACACTCCCGTTCACTTCGTCACCATAAACTGCCGAACTCCCCAGGTTACCCCATTTCGAACTGTGGTTGAGGTAAGCCACGCTCATGACCGAGGGCGTGTTTGTACAGCTGTTCTGATTCCAGTTTAACGTTACATTCACCGCCGAGCTTCCGTTGGTTTGCTGCAAATTCCAGTATTCGCAGCTGCTCAAAGAAGCCAGGGTTGTGTCGAGTGTAGTTCCAGAAGTGGGAGGAGGGGCATGAAAATACTGCGCAGTAAAAGCATCGGTGTTCAAGACCGGTGCGCTGATGGCAAGAGGCTGGTAGACGCCTGCATTGCCAGCAGGAAATGTAAATGCCGTATTCCCGATCTTTTTCATCGGACCATCCACATAACTCGATGACGACCCGCCCGAAACCGATCCGGTTGCGCCCACCGTCAATAAAGCAGCATTCGTGGTTTTCAGGTTCCCCTGATGCAGTGTCAGTAATTGATTTACGGTAATGTTGCTAGCCAGGACCCCAGCTCCTGTACTATTGTTTATTTCGATGTTCGAAAACTGCCAGGTTGAATTGATCTGACTGATAACCTGGTTGGCCGTGCCATCCAGCGTCAAGCCTCCTGTTCCACCACCGGTAATATTGGCATAATTGGCAGGAGCTACAGGGGCCGCGCCGATGGTAACATTTCCACCTACATTCACCGGAATATTCAGGTTCACGACTCCTACCCCGTTCTGACTCTTGGTGCCCTGCATATTAAAATTACCAAGTGCGCTAACCGAACCAGTGCCATTCACGTTCAGGATGATGTCGGGGTTACGCCCGATAAATACAGAGTCGGCTGCAATCAGGTTGGCATTGATCAGCATGGTTTGAGTTTGGCTTGTACAGCCCCAGAGACTTAGTTCCTGGAACGTAAACTCGTTGAAGTTCGAATTGCCATTTATGGTGAGTGTGCTGTTATTGGTTGCAGGCGTAATAAAACGGGCTTCTCCAGTGCCTGCAACAATAGTTCCTGCATTAAAGCCGATGGTGGATGAATAGAAGGGGAAGCATTTCAGGATACCCGAACCCATATTGAGGATTCCTCCAATCTGCGTAAAATTAGAAGCGGCCCAGAACATACATGTATTCAGGTTGAAGTTGTTTGCAACCTCAACCGGGGCATTCGATTTTATCGTTGCGTTCGAAAACTCCACCGATCCGCCTGAACCGGAGCTCACCGGAGCCGACTGATAGCCTGTAAAACTACCTCCGTGAAAATTAGCCACACCGGTTGCCGGAGTGCCGCTGATGGTAAACGTAATGGGTGTTGTTCCGGTATAAGAGCAGGTGATGGCGCCCGCATACCCCCACTGAATATCCAGACCTGCAATCGTGGTGTTTGAGGTAACGTCGATGGTGCAATTTCCAATGCTGTTTCCGTCAAAAATAACCGTTGTAGATGAGGCTGGAACCCCAGCTCCCCCGATACCACCCGATGTCAACGACCAGTTTGCGTGATTGCTCCAGCTGCTGTTGTTTGTTCCAACCCAATACAGATTGGCCCCCGACATCGTTTGTAAAATCATGGCCAGCAATGCGATGACCAAAAGTTGTTGTTTGTGTTTCATGATCGTTGTTTAGTGTGAGATTAAATTCCTTAATACCCAGTTCCTGTTGATCAGCCCAGAATACTTCAACCATCAGGGTTTGAAGAGATCTATTCTGAACGGGGATTCCTGATTTAAAATTTTCGCGAAAGATAGAGAGGGGAACCAATTCTAAAAATAAAATTGAATAAGCCCTGCCAACTACTGAATAAGCGACGGCGTACATTGAATAATCGAAGGTGCGTGAGCCCAGGACCAACACAACAAAAGAATTATTGAATGAAAGGCTTCTTCCAGCAAGATCACTGTAAATCAATTGGAGATCCGGTTTTGGGGCTATTACACAAGATCCGTCCCTGGGGCCCGCTTGAAGGCCTGTTGCCACCCTTCACAAATCAGACAGCCGGATGGCGACTATTGGAAGAAAAGGAGCAAAACAGGAATGTCTGCATCACAGACAAAGGCCCGCTTGCCTGCATGTAAAAAATCGCAAATTTCATCTTTGATGCCACCTAAAAAAAAGAATTCAAATCTTATTATCTTTGATCAAGCTAACTTGTTAACCCATGAACACGATCGGTTATTTCGAAATACAGTCATCTGATCCCCCAAGGGAAGTAAAGTTTTATGCTGCTTTATTCGGGTGGACATTTACGCGTCAGGAATTTGTTCCGATAGAATACTACAGCATCGAAACAAAGACCCTACGCGGAGGCCTCTTAAAGAGGGCGGCCCCTCTTCCACCCCCTCAAAGCGGGACAAATGCATTCGTGAACTCCATAGAGGTTGCAAATTTTGACCACACACGCGAACTCATTCTCCAAAGCGGTGGTATGGTTGCCTTACCGAAGTTTGCCATTCCCCAAAAATGCTGGCAGGGCTATTTCATTGATCAGGACAACAATACGTTCGGGATTTTTGAAGTTGATGCCCGTGCGAAATAATTCTTGTACCAAAGAGAAATACTCAACATCAAATAGACGGGCATTCGCGCACAAGCCATCTAATGCACAAGCTGGGTTTATTCTTTTCAATAGAAAATGCTTCCACCTTCACAGAGGATAATTCTACCCCCGAAACCGCTCCGTTCATCGAAAAGACAAAATGAAGGTTTCTTAAACCCCTTTCTTTGTCAGTGTTTAAAACGTATTGCATACAGTAAATGGTGAATACGTTTTAAACTGCCAAATTGAATTCCAGATTTTGCATGCAAGCCAACTTGCAAGCGGGCAAAAAGTTGCCATCCTCCCGCGCAACTCAATGTCATTTCCACCGGCAGGATCTGGAAAATTTCCCTTGTACGAACGATCTATTCAGAAATGAATGAACCTATTTATTCCAAAACACCATGAAAAAACATTTCTTTTTCATATCAATGTTCCTGGCAGCAGGCAACTTTTGGGGCATAGCCCAGACCAGAAACACACCAAACAGCCCGGCAGAATATTCGCTTCTAAACGAGAACGGAATAGAAAATAATAAAGTGCCCGATTCATCCAAAACAAAGAAGTTAAACAATTTAGGCTATATAAACCCGACCACCAACCCGGTTGTGACACCCTGCGACCCAACCTGTCCGCCCTGGACATTGGGTGGAAATATGCTCAGTACCGTGACACAAGCAACGATAGCAAATGCCATCCTGGGCACCTGCGATGCAAACGATTTTATTCTGGAAGCAAATGGCATTCCTTCGCTCTGGATAAAACCCACCGGCAAAATAGGAATTGGGACTTCCCAGCCTGTCTCAAAACTCACGCTTGCAGGAGGTGATCTTGGCATCGATGCCGGCCACCGGATCCAAAGTAACAGCTTCGGTGATGACTATATCGATCTGAGGGAAGCTGAATATAATTTCATTGCCCGGGGCCATTCCTTGCTGCATCTCAACCAGCTCTTCAATATGGCATCCACCATCAGTCTGGGCGATGGGAGCAATATTAACACCTTGATCAATGCCGGTGGAGGCACGGCCGTTTATGTGGAAGGAACAACTGGCAATGTGGGTATAGGCACCATCACGCCCGACCCGAACTTTAAATTATCGGTCAACGGCAGCATCCGGGTAAAAGAAGTGCTGGTGCAATCGGGCTGGAGCGATTTTGTATTCAGCCCCGGTTACCGGCTTGAACCCTTGCCCATGGTGGAGAAATACATAAGGGAACAAGGCCACCTCAAAGACATCCCCGCTGCCGCCGAAATAGCTGACTGTGGGCTGAACATCTCGGCAGTGATGCCGGTGATGATGAAGAAAATTGAGGAACTTACTTTGTATGTTGTTGAGCTGGAGAAGGAGGTAAGGCAGTTGCGGGTGCAGCAGGAGAAGGAGGTGAAGAAATAATTGGATCAAAGCCAATTGATTGATTAATTAATTATTAAAAGCCATTTGTTATGAAAAGGAAAATCAGTTTCTTGCTCTTTATTATTCCATTGTTTTGTGACCTCATAGTTCGGGCACAAATTAACTTTCTTTATAATCCTTGGTTTTCGATAGCGAATCCTGGCCATTATCCTTCCTGCGATTACTCGGATTACTCCAGAGATATTGACCAGGATATTGCTTCATGGTATAATGCCCGTACAGTTGGCACTCTCTTGGGTAGAGGCAGTCCGAATAGGAATTCATTTCCAGATTGGATGGATACCTTTTGCGCAGGAACAATTTCCGGATTGCCGTATTACGGGAACTTTATCTTTGAAGAAACAAATTCGAATTCCTTTGGCTCATCTGATGCTATCAGACAGAGTATTAAAATGTGCATGAATCCGAATGATTCGTACATTTTTAAATTAATCTACACCGGTGTTAATTATAAGCATGGGTGGAGCGGTACCTCCGTCACGACAGAAAGAATCTATCTCACTGAATACACCTTACACTGGAATGCGACATGGGGTAATGTTAGGCTTTCTTGGACTATGTATCCACCGATGTATAATCTAGGCGGATGGGTTGAGGGCGGCATGGTGATTCCAAGTAGATTGGGAAACGTATTCAAGGATTTACACAATATTGTCATTGCAAATGAAACAGGTGCATGTTACATTTCATACGTTGAACTTTCAGAACTTTGTAATGCGGGTTTGATGATACAGAACCATACTTTTCATCCCTTTATCAATGAACTGCCATATAAATGTTCTGGGGATTTAAGTGTTGGCAATAACGTAGGTGACAGAAACTCGCCGCCTGGTGATGTAACCGTTGAATCCGGGGCCAACATTATTTTTTCTGCCGTTAATTCCATTCGTCTTGAACCTGGTTTTCACGCCAGCACTGGCTCTGAATTCATGGCAATATTGAAACCCTGCTCTGAAACTGCATATGGCAATGGTATGGGAGGTTTGGAAGATTCCTCAATTATTATTCAGGATGATCGACGGCAGTCCTTAGGATGTGACGACACGGTTCATATTGTCGGTCTTGACGGTGATACGATCTCATATAAACGATTTTGGTGGGATTTCGGTAACGGGAAAACATCGACGAGGAAGTCTGTCGATATTTTTTATGCCACCCCTGGTTCATATACGGTTAAGCTCGTCATAACTGATTCATTAGATGTTAGCGATACATTATCTAAGATATACATCCGACCCGATTGTGCCAACACTGAAAATTTATCGAGAATTAATACAGATAACATTTCGCATAATAAGAATAGCGAGACTATTATGCTCTCTCCTAATCCCTCAAAAGGTTACTTTGACATTATCCTGGGCAACGACCACGTTTTCACTTCGTATCAAGTTCTCGATCAGATCGGACGAGTTATTATTGATAATAATATAGGCACCCTCACCAAGTTGGAACTCAATCTCGAGGTAAAAGGCATCTATATTCTGAGATTAAATTCACGGAATTGTGCGCCAATAACAAGAAAGCTAATTGTTGATTGAACAATTCTAAATCTAATAGCATTCATTGCCATTATGCGATAATGATTCGAAAGTAACTCGAATTTAGTCAAATACATAAACTATATGTATACCATTTTAAAGCCCGAAGCTATGAAAATCAATTCATTCCAGACCTGCAGAATATTGATCTCCCTTTTTATCCTCACCCGATCTCTGCCGCTCATCGCCCAACACTACCTCAGCAGCTCCCAATTATCCGGTCAAACAGCTGGATCAACCTCCGTCTTACCCTTTCTCCTGATTGCACCCGATGCCAGATCTGCCGCTATGGGTGATGCCGGTGTTGCCTCCACACCCGATGCAAGCTCCACGTATTGGAACCCGGCCAAACTGGCATTCATTGATACTACGTTTGGGCTCAATGCCTCTTTTGTCCCCTGGCTCCGGGCATTGGTTCCGGATATTAACCTCTTTTCATTCAGTGGATATTACAAACTCACCGATACCAAATCAATAGGGGCTTCGGTGCGTTATTTTTCGCTGGGTGATGTAACGATATCCAACCCCGGTGGAAGTTATCCCTTGTCGTACCACCCAAATGAATATGCTTGTGATTTGTCCTATGCACAAAAGCTGTTCAAGCATTTCTCCGCAGGCATCACGGGCAGGTACATCTATTCAAACGCCACGAACCAGGGGCAGATCTGGAACGGATCAATCCATTCGGTTGAGACCGTCACCTTAGACCTATCAGCCTTCTACCATACCGATCAAATTCTGCTGGCCGGAAAACAGACGGTTTTAAACGTTGGCATTCATCTGTCAGACATTGGAAGCAAAATTGCCTATGTCGATTCAACCCGGAAGGATTACCCGCCTACAAACCTTCGTATAGGAGGGTGTTTAATACTCGAACTGAATAAACAACATTCACTTTCAATTCTTGGAGATCTAAACCGGATGAGGGTTCCCAATCAGCCAGGTACCAGGTTTTGCGGAGGCCTTGAATATTGGTATGCTAAATTGTTCGCGGTGCGTATGGGTTACGTGTATCAAACATTTTCTGACACCGCTGTGGATTATTACACGTTGGGGTTCGGTCTGAAGTACAAGAACGTTGCATTCGATTTTGCTGATTGGCTGCCTCCCGATGAGCGGAGCCCGATTCAGAATACACTGAGATTAACTGCGTCCTGCAATTTTTAATCCCGCATTTTGAATTCGAAGCAGGCATTCGTGATGAATTCGGCAGGTTCATTTTAGGCAAACACATTGAATCTGAGAATGATTTTGTAATAAACCTGCTTTGCAAAGGCATATATATCCTGAAAATCACGAGCAGGTCAGGGTCATATCAAACAAGGAGGCTAATTGTTGAGAGAGCATTTTACTACTATAAATTAATCTTCAATAACATGAAAACGAAACGTTCAGGACACCAAAGATGCAAGTCGCCTTTTGATGCTCCCAGTAAAATGAAATTATTTTGCCTGTGTATTCTACTCTCAGTAAAAATATCAGATGCCTTCGCTCAGAAAGATAGTAGTTTGGCACTTAAACCAATAATCTGTCATTGGGGACTCTATTACAGCCCAACTTATACGGTTCCTGTCACCCCCAAAATCTGGGATGTAGCTTTCAAAACCACAGGAACGGCAGAATGGGGTTCTGAAATTGGGAGCAGGATCGTTTTTCGGCTGAACCACTTTTTTTCCTTTGCAACGGGCCTTTCTTATAGTGTGATGAATTACCATACTCATATCTCTGGTACGGACAATTATTTGGTGCAGTCCGGAAGCCAATATTTACCGGCTAGCAGTCTATTCATATTAAATGAAAATTGCTCCTATTATTCAATGAATGTTCCATTGTATCTTATTGGATCATTTTCATTCGGTCGCTTCCAATATTACGCTGGCATTGGAGAAGAGAATTCGTTTTTCACCCGTTATATTCAACGTGACATAACAACCGATCAAAACACCACCAGAAATTTAACCACTGAATATTTACCACGAAATCTTTATGACGAATTGTATTTCAGACCAGGAGTATTTATTGGTTCAAGTGTTAAGCACAAGAGCCGCATGAGTTTTTATTGTGAGGCAGGCGTTAAAGAATACAAATTCGGGAATGGGTATTTTGCAAACCTATACAATGCTTACATTAATTTCGGAATACTGTTTGCACCTTTTATGAGATAAAATTAAATGAGGGGCATCTCTAATAACCCCACTTTATAGACCTCTCCCTGTCCCTCCACCAAGGGGAGGGAATGTTTGGAAGGGGTTATTAGAGATGCCCATTCTTTTGTATTTAGCACAGCAAACACAAAGATGACAGGATATAATATTCTCCGTGAACCTCCGTGCTCTCCCTACCTCCGTGTTAAATCCGATGCAGGTCAAGTACAACCCGCGCCTCATTTTGACCAAACTCACGCCTTTTCTTGACCGCCATCATTTACCGCCCCGCTTTCACTCAGTTTCTTTGCACTGACCACGAGTAGATAAAAACGAAAAAACAGAAATGCCATGAAAACAGATTCAGAAATCCAAAAAGATGTAATGGACGAGCTAGGCTGGGAACCATTACTCAATGCCACCGAAATAGGTGTGGCCGTAAAAAACGCCATCGTCACCCTCAGCGGTACGGTTGATACCTATGCCAAAAAGATGGCAGCCGAAGCTGCCTCGAAACGGGTGATGGGTGTAAAAGCCGTAGTCGAGGAAATTGATGTAAGGCTAAGTTCCATGGGCCGGAGGACAGATGCCGATATTGCCCAGGCTGCCCTCAATGCCCTGACCTGGAATACATCCATCCCCGAAGACCGGATCAAGCTAAAGGTCGAAAACGGATGGGTAACACTCGATGGGGAGGTTGAATGGGAAAGCCAGCGCACCGGTGCAAAATTTGCCGTTCACAACCTGGTAGGCGTGGTGGGCATCACCAACAACATCAAACTTGCTCCCATCCTCAAAAGCCAGGATATCAAGACCAAGATTGTGGCTGCTTTCCACCGCAGCGCTACCGTCGATTCCAGCCGCATCAGCGTCCTGACCGATGGAAGCAAGGTTACCCTCATTGGCAAAGTTCGTACCCTGGCCGAAAAAGAAGATGCCGAAGATGCTGCCTACCTGGCCCCCGGTGTGAGCAGGGTAGAAAACAAACTCGAAATCGAACATGAAATCTTTGCCTGATTTTCAACTTCAGCATACCCTACTCTTCCCTCCTGGCTTCAGATTGAGTAAATCAGTCTACCGAATGTCAGAGGGGAGAGTTTTTTTTGAAATGAATGTTGAAACACAAACCAGGGTTCACGGCCAGTGAGAAAAACCACCGGTATGTTTGCATTCAGTCAAAACGTGTGGTATGAAATCGGGATGCATTTGAAAGAGCAAAACGGTGAAAAAGGATATGAATTCAAAAATCAGTCAAATTTGTACTGGCTTTGCCTGCAAAACCACCTTCTAAAACCCATACAGCGCTGGGCTTGCGTCAACTATCAAAGCGATCAACAGGATAAAAAAACACGTTTTCCTGATAATTACTAGTTTCTCTCCCCGGTCCTGTACATCAGATAAACGCATCTTAAAAAACGAAAAATAACACGACTTCATGTAATATCTTTTGAAGTGTTCTGTTATTAATATCTGAAAGTGTAATTATATTTTCCCGATTAAAAGATCGTTTAAAATGAAAATGCTTCAAAAACAACAAATACAGTTCGAAAAAAATCTGGTTACGGGTGCTGGGCGTTGTTCGGTAATTAGCAGGTGTAGTACAAAAGGGGTTTGAGGGACTGCTTTGGAATACTAAAATGCGTTTATGTCATTTAATTTCATGTTGCTGTGAAAAAAATCCTTTTTGTAAGCTTTTCAAACCTTTTTGATATCAAAAAGGTTTGAAAACATTCCTCTTAGAACCATTTTGATATCAAAAAGGATTTGATTCACACCTTTCAAAACCATTCTGACATCAAAAATATCTCAATTGATACATTTTAAAACTGTTTAGATATCAAAAGATTTTTAATTCAACCCATTTAAAACCTTTTAGATATCAAAAAGGTTTTAATTCAAGCCGTTCAAAACCATTTTGACATCAAAAAGGTTTTGATTCACATCATTTAAAACCTTTTTGATATCAAAAAGGTTTTATTTGGTTTGCATTGGCTTCAGGGCATCTCTAATAACCCCTTCCAAACATTCCCTTCCGCCTGAGGCGGAGAGGGACAGGGAGGGGTCTATAAAGTGGGGTTATTAGAGATGCACTCTATTCCTTCTCAATCACACACTTAAAAAAGCCCTTCATCCCGGCCGAAAAAACAGCTCGTTGAACTTCCTTACTAAACTCCTCTCCAAAATTGGATTCTCCAAAACTGCCTTTTCCATCAAAGGAAAGATAACCTCTTAGTTCTTCTCCTGTTCCGGTGTTCGTGGTTTGAAGTATCAGTTCCTGAGTCACCGGACTTAGATGAATATCGGCTGGCGAAAAATCGAAGGAATACATGAAGGTGGTAGTGAACAGGCCTCCTGCCATCCGTACGGTCAGCTCATGGTAACAACATACCGAAGGCCCGGTAATTACAAGCAACAGCGTATCATGATGTGAAATGCACCGGCAAAACAAGAGCAAAGCTTCCCCGCAATCGCCCGAAGCCTCGATATTGGCCTGGATAGGTGCATTGAAAAAATCTTCGAGGCCCCCATAGAACAAAGACGAATCGCGCAAGGTATCCTGTCTTATAAAAAGCAGATCATGCAGTTTCCGGTCATACCGGATGCTGTCATATCGTATGCTGTCAAGACGCGCAGGAACCGCTGTCTGGGCATGAACAAATGCATGCAGACAAAGGAACAGGAACAAAAAAAGAACCCGGTATCTGTAGGGCATACGTGAATTTACTGAATTAAATAGTCGCAAAGATACAGGCAAAGCACCCAGGTTCAAAGAAGAATCCGCTGTACTCCTCTCCTCCTCACAAACACACGTTGTCAATAGACAGACATACTCATACTCCTGACAAACACACTTTGTCTACAGACAGATATACTCATACTCCAGACAAACACACTTTGCCTACAGACAGAAATACTCATACTCCTGACAAACACACTTTGCCTACAGACAGAAATACTCATCCTCCTACCAATTATACCCTGAATATTGACAGACATATTCAAACTCCTGGAAAGCATCCTCTTCTCTTTCCAAACTATCTCCATCAGTTCCCGATTTCAGGACTGAGGTGGGCAGCGACGTTCAGCAGGCAGCTCCAATTTCAACGAAAATTGATGCATTTACCCTACATCAGGGCCTGAAAAAACTGCAATATTTTGCCTAATATTGTTGTATCCCTCTTTTTACAGGGATAGAAGTACCACGTGAGCAGCATCTACCAGAAAATAACAGAGATAGAAAACGGCAATCAAAAGGCCGCTTTGTGTACCATTGTTTCCACGAAAGGCTCTGCCCCCCGAAAAACAGGGGCCAAGATGCTGGTCTATGCCGATGGCAGGCTGGAAGGAACCATTGGAGGCGGGGCCCTTGAAAAGAAGGTTACCGAACAGGCCCTCGAAGCGCTGCGGAACAATGCCCCAACCATGGTTGTTCATCATCTGGTAAGTGAACTGGCCATGTGCTGCGGAGGCACCGTACAGCTTTTTATAGAACCCATCATGAACAGAAAGAAACTCTATATCTTCGGGGCAGGCCATACCGGAAAAGCCCTCGCAGGCTTTGCGGCCGCGCTCGACTTTAACGTAACCCTCGTAGACGACCGGTACGACACACTCGAAAACACCGTTTTGCCCGATTGTACCGTGATGCATGAACACCATACCCATGCCATCACCCAACTGCCGTTTGATGAACATACCTTTATTGTAATTCTTACCTACACCCATGCCAACGACCGGGAGATCCTGGCCCTGGTTTCCCAAAAACAACATGGTTATATTGGCATGATCGGAAGCGAACGCAAGGTATTGGTGGCCCGTAAAAACCTCGTTGCCTCGAATATGATGAACGAAGCCGAACTGGATGCCATTGATATGCCCATCGGAATCGATATCCGCGCCATTACCCCGCAGGAGATTGCCATCAGCATCCTGGCCAAACTCATTGATGTGCGAAACACCCAAACAGCTTAGAAAATCAGTTTCATGCAGGATACCATTTCATTTGTTCTCGACGGAAAAATACAACGTCTCGATTTTAAAGGGGCCTATACCCCAACCACCACGGTGCTTAACTACCTGCGTGCCGGTCTCAGCCACAAAGGTGTTAAAGAAGGATGTGCCGAAGGCGATTGCGGAGCCTGTACCGTTGTGATTGCCGATCTGGATGGAGCCAACAAACTGCGTTACCAGGCCTGGGATTCCTGTCTGATATTCCTGCCCATGATACATGGCAAACAGCTCATTACTGTCGAAAATCTGAAACACAAGATGAACGGCATCGAAGCGCTGCACCCTGTCCAGGAAAACATGGTGAACTGCAACGGAAGCCAGTGTGGATACTGCACACCGGGTATTGTCATGTCGCTTTTTGCATTGTATAAAACAGAAGCCAGGCCTACACATGCCAGTATTGAAGATGCCCTTACCGGCAATCTGTGCCGTTGCACCGGTTACAAACCAATCATCGAAGCAGCGGCAAAAGCCTGTGTGCATGATGGCAGAGATCAATTTACAGATCAGGAGCAGGACATTATTCATTTATTGTTGGAAATCAGAGCCGATGAAAAACCGGTTTCTGTTCATACCGGCGCCCAAAGCTATTTTCAACCCTTGACACGTACACAAGCCCTGGAATCGAGAAACAAAAAACAAGAGGCTATCCTGATAAGCGGGGCCAGTGATATAGCGCTGAGGGTCACCAAACGGCATGAGATCCTAAGTGAAATAATCGACCTCTCGCATGTAGAAGAATTCAAACAATTCAGTACCGAAAACAACCGCATGACATTTGGGGCAGGCATGAGCCTGGAGGACGTAAGGAAACATGCTAAAAATCTGCTGCCTGCCTTGTATGATGCGCTTTCTGTGTTCGGTTCGCGTCAGATCCGCTCGGTGGCTACGCTGGGCGGTAACCTGGGCTCGGCATCGCCCATTGGCGATACCTTGCCGGTACTGATGGCCTATGACGCTTCGATTACACTCGAAAGCGTACAGGGCGAACGAACCGTGAACATCAACAACTTCATACTCGGTTACCGCAAAACAGACCGCAAACCCCACGAACTGATTACCCGCGTGAGCATACCCAAGCCACGAAAACAAACCCTTTTAAAATTCTACAAAGTATCAAAACGCAAGGATCTGGATATTTCGACCGTGAGCGCCGGGTTCAGCTTGGCGCTGGATGAAGACAAGGTAAAATCAATCACCCTTGCTTACGGGGGGATGGCAGCCCTTACCAAACGCGCTTCGGCAGCAGAGGCTTTTTTAACCGGCAAGAAATGGGAACGCAGGGTTGTTGAGCAGGCCATGGAATTAATCATCCAGGATTTTACCCCGATCTCCGATGCCCGTTCGGGCGCTGTGTTCAGAAGCCTGGCGGCGAAGAATCTGTTGCTGAAATTTTGGTCGGAAACGGCAGCTGCTGTTTCGTCACCATTCAGTGATTCTGACGGAACCGGCTAAGGTAACGCCCTTGACGCTAAGGACACGAAGGCACACTCAGGGTTTAATTGATTGAAGGTCTTCGTGTTTCTCAGTGCCCTCCGTGCCAAGGGGGCTACCTTCAGCGCAAAGAAATAAAGCCAGTACCGTTTTCGCCTGAACAATAATTTTTAAAAAAATATTCAAGCCAATTTATAAACCCGCATGAACAAATCCATCCCACACGACAGCGCCATCAAACACGTAAGCGGAGAATCTGTTTACATTGATGATATGCTTGTAAATGCCCAGTTGCTCCATGGCCGTGTGGTCTATAGCAAACATGCTCATGCCAGGGTGTTGTCGATAGAGCTGTCGGCAGCAAAAGCATTGCCAGGCGTTCTTTCTGTGCTCTACAGCGCCGACATACCGGGGCATAACCAGATGGGCCCCGTGATTCATGATGAACCGTGTCTGGCGGTGGATCAAGTGCATTGCGTAGGCCAGGCCCTGGTGCTGATAGCTGCCGTGTCGGAAGAAATTGCCATACAGGCCGAAGCCTTGATAAAGATTGAATACGAAGAACTGCCGGCAATTCTCGACATCCGTTCGGCCATCGAACAAAATTCATTCCTTGCCCCTCCCCGCTTCATGAAACGCGGAGATGCCGATGCCGCTTTAAAAACAGCTATGCATGTTATTAAAGGAGAAATCGAGACCGGTGCTCAAGAACACTGGTACCTCGAAACACAAACCTGTTTGTGCATACCGGGCGAAGACAAGGAAATAACCGCCTACAGCTCCACCCAGCACCCGTCTGAAACACAGGCCATCATTGCCGAAGTCCTGGGAATAGCAAAGAACGAAGTGGTGGTTGAAATACGCCGTATGGGCGGGGCTTTCGGAGGCAAGGAAACCCAGGCCAATTGGATTGCTGCCTGGTGTGCCCTGCTCTGTCAGGCCACCAAACGCCCGGTAAAGATCCGTTTGTTTCGCGACGACGATCAGATCATCACAGGCAAACGTCACCCCTACCTGATCAAATACGAAGTTGGTTTTGATGAATGCGGAAAGATCTCTGCCCTGAAATTCGAACAGAATGCCGACGGAGGCTATGCCACCGATCTGAGCATGGCCATCCTCGAACGCGCCATGCTTCATGCCGACAGCAGTTATTTTATCCCCAACATGCATGTTACGGGAAGGGCCTGCCGTACAAACCTCCCATCGAACACGGCCTTCAGGGGTTTTGGGGGGCCGCAAGGCATGGCCGGTATGGAAACCGTCATAGACCGCATTGCCCGGTTCCTGAAAAAGGACGGGGCTGAAATCCGAAAACTTAATTTCTATGGAACAGAAACCAACAACATCACGCATTACGGTCAGGAGGTAGAACTCAACCGTCTGCACATCCTGTATGACCAATTGATGGCTTCGAGCGATTATCTGGAACGGAGAAAATCTGTCAACACCTTCAATGCAAAGCATGAGTTTTACAAAAAAGGAATTGCCCTCACGCCGGTCAAGTTTGGCATTTCGTTCACCACTTCTTTTCTGAACCAGGCCGGTGCCTTGGTCAATATCTATAAAGACGGCACCGTGCTTGTAAATCACGGGGGCACCGAAATGGGACAAGGCCTGAACACCAAGATCCTTCAAATAGCTGCGGCTGAGCTGGGAATCAGTACCTCGTTCATCAAAGTAAATGCTACGAATACGTCAAAAGTTCCAAACACTTCGGCCACGGCGGCATCGGCCGGAACAGATCTGAACGGCATGGCCGTAAAAGTTGCCATTGATATACTCAAAGGAAGAATTGCGGAAGTGATGGCTTCGGAATTCTCGAAGAAATCAACCGGAGAACCCAGCCTCGCAGCTGACCTTGTTTTTAGTGACGATGTCATCACCGACAGTAAATACCCCGATCGGAACATTGCCTTTGCCGATGCCATGCCCCTGGTGCATTTCAACCAGGTAAGCCTGAGCGCAGCAGGATTTTACCGCACACCCGATATAGGGTGGGACAAGGCAACAGGCTGGGGTAAGCCCTTTAATTATTTTGCATTCGGGATGTGCGTAAGCGAAGTGCTGGTTGATACACTAACCGGTTTTCACAAAAATCTGAGAACGGATATCTTACACGATGTAGGCGATTCGATCAACCCCGGGCTTGACATCGGTCAGGTAGAAGGAGGGTATATACAAGGCGTTGGCTGGTGTACCACCGAAGAAGTAAAATGGAATGCAAACGGGCATCTGCTGAACCACAGCCCCGATACCTATAAGATACCCTCGGTACAGGACATCCCGGCCGACTTCCGCACGCATCTGCTGCAAAGCGCACCCAACCCCCGGGCCATACGCAAGAGCAAGGCTGTGGCCGAGCCCCCGCTTATGCTTGCCTTTGCTACCTGGCTGGCCATTAAAGATGCCGTGTCGGCAGTAGGCAATCATGCATTTGAACCGGAGTTTAAATTGCCAGCTACCAATGAAGTGATTTTGTTGAGTATTGAGGGGTTGAGAAAAAAGACGAAATCCTGATTTTTTTCGTAAATTCATCGAACTTAATTTGCTGGACATGGCATTTGAAAGCTTGACAGATGATAAAATTGCTGACCTGCTTAATTGCACTAAACGGTTGACAAACCCTCAAGCCAGACGTAAAAGTAAAGACGGCCATGAGCAGATCAATTATCACGCGTCATCAACAGACGGATCTCAGCACGAATTTGAAATTTACAGAAGGCAGAATTTGAGAGAGGGTATGGAAGATGATTTTTCATGTGGCATAAGTTGGATTGCACCAAATGGAGAAACACTTACGATAAAGAGGTACAACGGGCCGAATCATAACCATCCAAATCATCTCGAAGGGGAACACCTCGGGTTTAAATGTCATATTCACACAGCCACTGAAAAATACCTGAAGGCAAACCGAAAAGCAGAGGGATATGCAGTGGCAACAGACAGGTACATCACTATTGAAGGGGCACTGGATTGCTTAGTGGCAGATTGCAATGCAATTGGAATTTCAACATCACCAGACCACCTCAGTTAAACGTAGCTTTTGGGATTATGAACCTCGATATAAACAAACTTCAAGAGACACTCTGTTCACTATTGTGTACAGAGGTTAAAATACAACCTAAAAATGGCAAGCTCTTGTCTATTACAACCCCGTTCTTTTTTGCCGATGGTGACCCATATCAAATTTATATCAAGGAAATGCCAGGCGGCGTAATTAGGCTTACAGACATGGGCCACACGATGATGCACCTGAGTTATGACAACGATATTGACAAATTCAGAGAGGGGACACGAGGCAAATTATTTGATCAGATAAAAGCCGAAACCTTCGTTGAGGAAGAAAATGGGGAGTTCTTTATTGAGACACCATTGAGCAACCTGGGGTTCAATATTTTCAGGCTGGGCCAGGCCCTCACTAAGATTAACGACCTCTCTTTTCTGAATCGGTCACGTACAGAATCAACATTCTATGATGACCTACAGCAGCAACTCTTGAAGGTGGTTGGGCTGGAAAAGATAAAGAAAGATTATTACTTTGAAGGAATGGAAAACAGCATTGATTATCCGATTGATTTTAAAATTGAGGGTAAACATGCCCCATTATTTCTATTCGGAATCCCTAACCGGGACAAGGCACGGCTGACCACTATCGTTTTGGAGAGACTACTCAGGGTGAAAGCAGACTTCGACAGTTTACTCATCTTTTCCGATCAAGGATCAATCCCCAAACCCGATTTCGCACGGCTTATGAATGCTGGCGGGGAAATGATTGCTTCCTTAGATGCAGAGACTGATTTTTCAAGAAAACTTTTGAGAAAAATAGCCTAGCGACAACCTTGGGGGGATTGATCTCCATCTTACTAAAGTGCAAAACAATGAAGTCATCAATACAATTAGGAATGACCAAAGCAGATTACCTGGAAAAACACATTCCTCATCGCATCAATCTGCTTCTCACATTCAGAGAGAGATTCGAAGGTCTTGATCCTGTTAAAACTGAGCTAGTCAGAGACCTGATGCGCTGTTCGAAGGATATCTCCATTCTAATGGTGCGCTTTCTTCTGGGAGAAGTCGGAATCACCTTAAAGAAAGGAGAACGGAATGTAAGTAAAAGAGAGAAAGGCATATTTACGCAAGAGGAACTTAGCGTTGATGAACTCACTCGGCACAATAATTATGAATCAATACTCGAAACGCTTAAAGCTGCAAATAGAGCAGTTGCTCATATGGAAGATCCGGATGTCGACCATGTTTTTACGGATGATATAGGCGATAAGCAATTATTTACAACGATCACATACACTGAATCAGTGATAATCAAAAAGATTTACAAGGACGATTCAGAATTCAAGAAAGCAATGGAGATGAAATGGAACCAGATGCATAGAGATCGTATTGTACTTTCAAATCTAATATCAGAACTACCGACATAATACATCGTCTTCAGTTTTCACCTTCCTCACACCGCCAGCTTCTTCCTCCTCGCATCCAGGATCTTCACAAACGAGCGTGTCCGGATATCCTCCATAGTAAGCGTGGTAGCTTCCAGATCTTGTTCTTCAATGGCCCCGCAGTTCATGGCTATTAAAAAGAAGTTGAGCAAACCCTGACCGGTTGCCGCATCGTCAAACACATCGCCCGAGAGCGTTGCCTGTCCGGCTTTCTCCATAAAATTTCGCAAACGCAATGCCGCATCGGCATAACTCTCGAGGAAGAAGGCATAAACGGCAGCATACCTTACAGGCAACTGCGCCGGGTGCAGATCCCAACCCTGATAAAGACCTTTCCAGAGCGAATGCCGGTTGTGGTCGTATGCAATCTTCCAGGCCCTATGTACTACTTCGGTATTTTCTTTTTGTTGGCTCTCGCTCAGGTCCTTCCCCCGGTGCGGCCCTACAGGCATTACATTGGTTGCCCCATCTGAGAGCCACACCCCTGTTCCGCCCAGGGCCACCTTCATCATGTGATGGGCAAAATCGCATACGGCATGATCCATCTTTTGATAACGGGCGGTGATGTTGCAGGATGCCGTATAGTCGTAGGTGCCAAAATGGGCCCCGGTGCATCTTCCGTTGGCAGCCATGACCATTGCCAGCAAAGGGTTTTCGCCGGCGCTGCTCATGATGCTTTGGGTAGTCTCGACCATGAATTCCATTTTCAGCGATCCTTTTGCAAGACCGGTATGTGTCTCGATCACATCAAAGAGTTGCACAAGTGCAGTAACCTGCCCGGGTATCTGCACCTTGGGCAGGGTCACCACAAAGTTGGAAGGCAACTTCCCTCCGCTGGCTTCAACCAGCGTGGAAACAAAGATATCGAGGGTACGAACAGAACGATTCTTGAGTTCTTCGGTAAAGGGTTTGATGCGTATGCCGATAAATGGAGAGAGCGTTCCATCCTTCATTCCTTTGGCAACTTCTTTAGCCGCGAATTCTGCTGTAGCATCCTCTTCAGCATCGGGGCGGTTGCCATAACCGTCTTCGAAATCGATCCTGAAATCTTCGATAGCCTCGCGTTCGAGTTTCCGGATGATTTTGTTGTAGACGGTATATGCCAGCCAGGCCGGATGATCACCGGCGCTCCGGGCCGTTTTCAACTGTGCTTCCAACGCCTCAATACCCTTTTGATCAGAAGGCAAAGCTGCATGACCGGGTAATTCCAGAGCACGGGCCAGCACAGCAAAGTTTGGGGCATAGGTTTTTAAGTTGCCGACCGAAACACTTCCCATTTTCATGGTGGTGTCTGACTTAAACAGATTGGCACCCCCATAAACCGTATGCACCGGCTGACGTTCAGGCGAATCGCCGGGATATATTTTTTGGAAAGCGGTGTTTGCCGTTTTTAAAGAGTTCAGGATGTTGTCCTTTTCTGTGGATGGGATGGATTGTTTCATATTTCCTTTCTTCTTTGTTAACAAATAAACATTCAACATTTAAGTAAAAACATAACCCTTACTTAAAATTTCGGATTATTACCTTTTAATGCTACAATAGAATGATCAAACCTACTTAGTAGGCGCTGAAGCGCGGGGTTACGAACAAGATTTTAGTGATCGCCTAATAACCAAACACTACCCAATATTAAATAATTCATCTACACGTCAGCTTCCTCTGTAAGTAGAGTATCCGTAGGGATTCAACAACAAGGGTACATGGTAATGCTGATCATCCTTAATTTCGAAAGCGATGGTTACCGAAGGATAAAAACCCTTTACCCCTATACGTGCATGATAAGCACCAGTGGCAAACAACAATCGGTAGTTACCAGGGGTTAATTTCTGTGTATCGGGCACTAATCCCGGGAGCCGTCCATCGGCATTGGTTGTTCCTTTTCCGAGCAGGGTCCAGGGTCCGGTTTGTTCTTCTTTCTCCAGTATGATCTCAATGCCAGAAACCGGTTTTCCGAGTGACGTATCCAAGACATGTGTAGTGATCTGGCTCATTCCAATAGTTTTTTCAAACGCAGATGCGCTATTTTGTTTTGTTCTTTCATGGCTATCTCCAGTTCTTCGCCTGCTTCGTTAAACAAACGTTCATTGAGCAGATCAAGCATTTCTTTGGCTGTTTTACCGCTGGCACAAATAATGAAGATATACCCGAATTTCTGTTCATACCGTTCATTGCCCCTGGCCAGTTCTTCGAGTACACGCGCACTGGCTGTATTTACGCCGCTTTGTTCACCCCCAGCCCATTCCTTTGTCTCGGGGAATTTCTTTTCCAGGCTTTCGATATCGCCAATTCTCGGGTGCTGGTCGAAAGCTTCCAACGCATCTTCACCCGAACACCGTTCCCAGATTTTATCAGAAGCAGTCAACAAGGCTGAAAGATCGGAATATGGTCTTTTGTCTGCAAGTGCGGCGGCCCATTTACGCGATCCGCAACATTTCACAAATTCTGCCAGGGCTGTATCCCGGTCGAGTGCATTGAGTTCGTCCAGTGTCATTTCAAAGGTTTGATATGTCCGTATAACCGCAATCGGCTGACTCCTCCGTCAGGAAATATATTCAGGCGTATGTGAGAAAATGCTTCATCACCAGCGAAAAGCGTTTCAAAGAGATGTTCTTTGTCGGCTGCAAGTTTTGTGGAGGGAAGAATAGTCGTCCATTTCAGGCCGGCATTGCTCAGATCGGTGTCCTTGCCCGGCGCTACATCAAGGCCTTCGAGTGAACAGGTGTCGGGGTAGTTTCCTTTGAAATGACAGGTATCAACCAAAGCTTCCTTCAATGAAGCACGATGTGCCAGTTTTACGATTACCCAATCGCGGTTGTTGGGTGTACGGTTGCGTTTGGTTTCCCATCCATCGCCCATATTCACCCCTCGTCCGGGCATGAGGAGGTTATCCATATGGCTAAAAAACATATCATTGCACAAAACTGATTTGGCCCCGTTGGCAGCAGCAGCCAGGTCAACCAGATCGGTTGTTTTTACGCTGTTCCAGTTTTTGTACACTTCTCCATATACTTTCAAACGGGCTACTCCCCCATCGGGAAAGATATTCAGCCTCAGATGCGTCCATACTTCGGCCGAAGAGACTTCAAAAAAGTGCTGACTGCCCGGATTAAGCGGCGCTCTTGGCAAGAGTTCTTTCCAGACAAGATCCTTGCTTTCGGGAAGAAAGGTTTTCGGATCGCCCTCAAACGAACAAACTTCAACCGAAGCAAACGGAGGATGATTGCCCAGAAAATGATTGGTATCGATATCCAGCCCGCGGATGATGCCCGGAGCGCCAAGCTGGATAATACACCAGTCGTGCCCGGCAATGCGTTTTCTTCTGCTTTCCCAACCGTCCATCCATTTTCCACGATCGGTGTATTTATCGGCA
Source organism: Bacteroidota bacterium (assembly GCA_013289095.1). Taxonomy (GTDB): domain Bacteria; phylum Bacteroidota; class Bacteroidia; order Palsa-965; family Palsa-965; genus Palsa-965. The sequence continues at coordinate 46,247 of JABDAO010000011.1, forward strand.
ATAAAGATCCCCCGGCCCGGTTTCAACAGATTTTCTTTTTCTGCAAAGAAATCGTCGCTGCAAACAAGGGCTTTGGCCCCAAGCCGCTCGGATGCCAGGTTGATGAGGTTGGTGAATTCGGGTTTAAGTATTGTTTTATTTTCCATATACAGTTTCTAATTCGGATCGAAAATAACGAGGAGTGGTTTCACCGGGCTTCAGTTTCTTTGTCTCAGCAGGAGCTTCCCTTCTGGCGCTCCGATCACAGCGCCATTCTCGTAAACTTTCTTCCCACCTACATACGTTTGTTTTACTTCTCCATAAAGCGTTTCACCGGTATAGGGCGAGAGCTTATGTCTGAATTGTATGCTCTTTTCATCTACCTTAAACTGCTGGTTCGGGTCCCAGACCACCAGATCAGCATCATATCCTTTTTTAATCAATCCTTTGCTGTATTCATACCCGATAAACGAAGCCACATTGGCGCTCATCAGGGCCGCTATTTCTTTCAGGCTGAACCCCTGTTTGCGCGCCCCGGTCCACATCACCGGCAGGCTAAACTGCAGGCTGGCAATGCCTCCCCAGGCCTCTTTCAGGTTACCGGTTTCTATTTTCTTCAGTTCCGGTGTAGCAGGCGAATGATCGGTCACCACAAAATCAATAATTCCTTCTTTCAGCGCTTTCCAGAGTCGCTCATTGTTTTCCTGTTCGCGAATGGGAGGGGCGCATTTATAAAGGGTATTTCCGTCTGGAATATCTTCGGCACAAAAATAAAGATACTGGGGGCATGTTTCCACAGTGAGTGGAAGGCCGCTGGCTTTTGCTTTTTTCAGCATCTCAAGGCTTCCGGAGGATGACAGATGCACAATATGCACACGGCAATTGAATTCGCGGCAGAGACCAACCATCAACGCAACGGCTTTATCCTCCCAGGAACGGGGCCGGGAACCCAGCCAGGCCATATAGCTCGAAGGATTCTTTTCGAAGGCCGCAATGCCTGCATGAGGTTCTTCCAGCTCGGCATGAACGAGCAAGGGGATACGTGCGTCTGAAATTGAGGGCATGGCAATACGCAGATCGGCTTCGGTAACATTCGGAAATTCATCAATACCCGAATGTGTCAGAAATGCCTTGATGCCCAGCACACCTGTTTCGATCAATTCTTTCAGATCGGCTGCATTGCCAGGCACCAGACCACCCCAGAAACCGGTATTGCAATACAGCTTGCCCTGGGTTGACTTCAGTTTTTCTTTAAATGTATTGGCAGATATGGTGACCGGACTGCTGTTCAACGGCATATCCACAATCGTTGTAATGCCACCCGCAATGGCGGCCCGGGTAATGGTTTCAAATCCTTCCCACTCGGTACGGCCCGGTTCGTTGACATGCACATGCGAGTCGATCAGACCCGGCATGAGCAGGAAATTGCCGACATCTTCAGAAGGAACATCCGGAAGCGTCTGTTTACCGGGAAGCAGCTCTTCAATTTTGCCTTTTCGGATGACCAGGGTCATGTCTTTCAGACCCCGTTCAGTCAGAACGCGAGTGCTGTGAATCGTTAAATCGGGTAGGGAGTTTTGTGTCACTTCAGGCATACAGGCAAATATATCAAGAAGATGGGGATGCGGCGGAAAAATGTTTATTGAAATTGGATGAATTTATGAACTTTCCCCTCCCCACGCTCCCCCTTTTAGCTGCCGAAGCTTGAAGGTTAAGTACGTTC
>JABDAO010000012.1:0-44985 GCA_013289095.1 Bacteroidota bacterium
GGCAGATCTGGAAGGCAAAATAACAAACAAACGCAAGGAAATATTCAGCGCACTCACTCCCTGGCAACGGGTTCAGATGAGCCGGCACCCCGACAGGCCTTATACCCTGGCCTATATCACCGCACTCACCAACAATACCTTTATTGAACTTCATGGCGACCGTACCGTAAAAGACGACAAAGCCATGATCGGTGGGTTTGGAACCATTGGCGGACAAACAGCCATGTTTATCGGGCAACAAAAAGGCATCAATACCAAAATGCGGCAGTTCCGTAATTTCGGAATGCCAAATCCCGAAGGCTATCGCAAAGCATTGCGGCTCATGAAGCTGGCTGAAAAATTCAACAAACCGGTCATCACCCTTATCGATACCCCCGGCGCTTTTCCAGGCCTCGAAGCAGAAGAACGCGGACAAGGCGAAGCCATTGCAAGAAACCTCCTGGAAATGGCACGGTTAAAAGTACCGGTTATCTGTATCATTATCGGTGAAGGGGCCTCTGGCGGAGCGCTTGGAATTGGTGTGGGCGATAAGGTACTGATGCTTGAAAATACCTGGTACTCGGTTATTTCGCCCGAATCTTGCTCGTCCATTCTTTGGAGAAGCTGGGATTTCAAAGAACAGGCCGCAAAGGTTCTGAAACTGACCGCCGAAGACATGCTCGGACAAAAACTCATTGACGGAATTATCCGCGAACCCCTGGGGGGCGCTCATACCGATCCCGAAGCCACGTTTGCTATTGTCAAACAAGAAATCCTTTCACAACTCGAACACCTGCAAAAACTCCCTGCGCCCGAACTTGTTCAAAAAAGAATTGCGAAATTCTGTTCCATGGGAGTTGTCATCGAAAATTAATGCCTGCTTTCAATCTATATACACAAACAAAAAATTCTGCTCAATGAACCCAAAATTAAATGCTTCGCTTCTCACAGGTATAGCCCTTTCGGCCATACTCATTACTTCCTGCGGTCCCAAAGTGGAGGCTGCTAAGGACGAACAGATTACCAAGGACACCCTGAAGGATGCTGTCATTGCAGATGTCAACCTGATCCGTTCCAACATACCCTCTCCTTCGGCTATTTCGAAAAACTTCAACAAGGCCGGGTACGCATACATGAAGGCTTTGCTCAATCCTACTTCAAAGGCTAGCGGTTATTCAACCAAGGCTCAATCAGCCTTTGGTATGGGCGCCTATGGTGCAGACCTGGGTTATATCGGTTCATACAACCAGAACGGCGACGCGGCCGATTATCTGGCTCAGGTAGCAAAACTTGCACAGCAACTGAAAATCGAAAGCGCGTTTGATCCCGCTTTTATCCAAAAAATGGGAGCAGCAAAAGGCGATTCCATCAACGATATGCTCAACGAGGCATTTGGAAAAGCAGAACGTAACCTAAAATCGAATGACCGTATGGCCGTTGCGGCCATCGTCATCACCGGTGGCTGGATCGAAGGGCTCCACATTGCTGCCGAAGTGATCGGGACAAAACCCAAGGATGCAAAGAACCAGGACCTGTACCACGATCTGTATGTTCACATTTACTCCATCACCAATGTGCTCGATCTGTTGAACCAATATGAAAAGGATGCCGATTGCAAAAAGGTGATTGACGAGATGAAACCATTTCTCGGCGTATTTAACGATTATGCCAACAACCCGAACATCGATGAAAAAGGTCTTGGACGTTTGAAAGATGCCGTAAATACCATCAGAGGCAAGTTTTTGTAATCCCGGTAAGCAAAACTGTTCCGACACGGTTGATTCTGCCGGAACCCCGGCAAGTACCATTTCACAGATAACCAAAAAAGGCTGTCCCTCGGAGGGGATAGCCTTTTTTATCCGCGCTTCGACCCGACCCTTGAACCCAACGGATTTGATCTGTTCATAACTCACCCATGAGCCAACGTACCTTAACACGCTTTCTCTACGTATAAAAACACCTGAACGCAACCAGGCCGCCGATTCGTTTCAGAATCACCCTGGATAAAAAACCGGATGAACTTGAGGCTTCCGTTTGAACAAACCATTGATTAGACAAACCAATAACAATCAACCACATAACGCTGCCTACCCGGTTCAGACTGTTAAGAAGCTGTTTGGGAATTGTTTAAAAGTCGGGTTCAGGAAGGATATGAATTCATCTACTTTTGAATCCCTTAAAAACAAGAACACTTTTTTGCAGCATCACATATCCGAATCAAGAGTAACCCAGGAAAAAACAACCGGCGCTTCCGTTATTCAACTTATCATGTGGGCAGGACCTGCCCCGTTGAATGTACCCGACAGCGCCCGACCCAAACGACCTTCTAAAACAACACATAGATGAAAGAAATTGATGAGAAGCGGAAAGACACCCGTATCGGTCTGAAAAAGATAAGCAACATCAACCAACAGGTGTTCGAGATAGGCAAGCTGCCCCCTCAGGCTATTGATCTTGAAGAAGCCGTACTGGGCGCCATGATGCTCGAAAAAGATGCACTCACCAATGTGATCGATATTCTTCAACCCAAAAGTTTTTACAAAGAATCGAACGGGCGCATCTTTGGGGCCATACAAACCCTCTTCAACAACAGCGAACCGGTCGATATCCTGACGGTGACAAACCAGCTGAAGAAAACAGGAGAACTTGAGATAGTGGGCGGGGCCTACTACATCACCTCGCTTACCAATCGCGTGGCTTCTGCCGCGAACGCCGAATTTCATGCGCGTATTATTTCCCAGAAATATATTCAGCGCGAGCTGATCCGTATTTCTACCGAAACAATCCGCAATGCCTACGAAGACACCACCGATGTATTCGATTTGCTGGATGCCGCAGAAAGCTCGCTCTATGCGGTCGTTGAATCGAATATCCGCAAGAATTACGACAAGATGAGTTCGCTCATCGGAATGGCCATCAAACAGATAGAGATAGCCCGGAACCAAAAGACCGGTGTGACCGGGGTCGAAAGCGGGTTTACAGAGCTCGACCGGGTTACATCAGGCTGGCAGAACTCCGATCTGATCATCATTGCCGCCCGTCCGGCCATGGGTAAAACCGCGCTTGTACTTACGCTTGCACGCAATGCCGCGGTAGATTTCAGCAAACCGATTGCCGTTTTCTCACTCGAAATGTCTTCGCTCCAGCTGGTAAGTCGTTTGATTGCAAGCGAATCGGAATTGAGTGCGGAGAAACTCCGGAAAGGCCAGCTGGAAGACCACGAATTCGAACAACTCAATGCGAAAATCGGCAAACTCGCCGAAGCGCCCATTTTTATTGACGACACCCCTGCCCTCTCTATCTTCGAGCTGCGTGCAAAAGCCAGACGCTTGCATCAGCAACATGGCATCCGTCTGATCGTGGTGGATTACCTCCAGCTCATGACTGCCGGAGGCGAAAACAAAGGAAACCGCGAACAGGAGATCAGCAGCATATCCCGTTCGCTCAAGAGCATTGCCAAGGAATTGAATATCCCGGTCATCGCCCTCTCCCAGCTCAGCCGTGCGGTTGAAACACGCGGAGGAGACAAAAAGCCCCAACTGAGCGATCTTCGTGAATCGGGCGCCATTGAACAAGATGCCGATATGGTGCTCTTTATCCACCGCCCTGAATATTACGGACTCGAGGCCGACGAAGCCGGAAACTCCACCCAGGGCAAGGCAGAGATTATCATTGCCAAACACCGGAATGGTAAGGTGGGAAGCGTAATGCTTAAATTCATCGACCGCCTGGCCAAATTTACGGATGACGACAATTATTCAGGAGGCGGAGAAAGCAAAAACTACGATGCCGCGGGAGGCCTTAAACCAAATACCGACTTCAGCGGTGCAGGCGGCTCGGGTACAGTGATCAGAGGTTCGAGAATGAATGACATTGAGGAAGAGCCGTTTTAACAGCTCACTCCCGTTGAATATACAAGCGCAACGTTAACGAGTGAATAATTCGTAACTTTAAGGAAGTTATCGAATCCTTTCAAATGAAAAAGTTTTTCTTCCTCGCACTGCTTGTCTGCTCCGGTTTTCAGGTATGGGGTTCCTCCATCCTGATTCCGATGGACGATACCCAAAAAAACCACCTCAAGGCATATGGCATTGCTTACTTTGTACTCACCAAACAGATGGATGTACAATGGCTCCTCTACTACCGGGGAGGGGCATTTATGTTCCCTGACAACAAGACCTTTGAAAATGAATGCCTCATCCGCGGTGTTTCGTTCGAGGTGATTGCCGATGCCCGTGCAAATTCAATCCTGGCCGAGATTGCCAACCCAGAGGCAAACATGGATGTGATCAAACTCGAAAAAGCCCCGAAGATTGCCGTCTACACCCCAAAAGCCAGACAACCTTGGGATGATGCGGTTACGCTTGTGCTTCAGTATGCAGAAATTCCGTACGAAACCATTTATGACGATGAAATCATTCAAGGCAAACTTCCTGAATATGACTGGCTGCACCTGCACCACGAAGATTTTACCGGGCAATACGGTCGTTTCTGGGCCGGCTTCAGTCAGGCCCAATGGTATAAAGACCAGGTAAAAGAAGCCGAAACCACAGCAGCCCGGCTTGGCTTCGCAAAAGTTTCACAGCTTAAGCTTGCTGTGGCTAAAAAGATCCGTGATTTCACTGCCGGTGGAGGATTCCTTTTCTGTATGTGTTCAGCTACCGATACCTACGATATTGCCCTGGCTGCCGAAGGCGTGGATATCTGCGAAACCATGTTCGATGGCGATCCGGCTGACCCGAACATGAACAGCAAACTCGATTATTCAAAATGTTTTGCCTTCCAGAATTTTAAGCTCATTGCCGATCCGCATATCTACGAGTTCAGTGAAATCGATCCTTCAAACTACCGCGAAACGAAATACCACATCAATGAAAAAAACGATTATTTCACTTTGTTCGAGTTTTCTGCCAAATGGGATCCGGTTCCCTCTATGTTGTGCCAGGACCACGAAACATTGATCAAAGGATTTTACGGACAAACAACGGCTTTTGACAAAACATTTATCAAACCCAATGTATTGATCATGGGCGAAATGAAATCGGCCAACGAGGCTCGTTACATCCATGGTGAATACGGAAAAGGAATGTGGACGTTTTATGGAGGACATGACCCGGAAGACTATCAGCACCGCGTAGAAGAACCGCCTACCGATCTGAGCCTGCATCCAAACTCAGCGGGCTATCGGTTAATCCTCAACAATGTCCTTTTTCCGGCTGCGAAAAAGAAGAAACAAAAAACCTGATCTGGCATCGCCCCTTCGAAGCGCCTCATCCATTTGAGAGATTGGGTAAAAAAATTAGTTATTGAAAATCCAGGTCAGGCCAAGCTTCAACGAGCGGTCAGGAGCCGGATAATGCGTTGCCAGATAATAGGCAGAGGATGGATAACCCGAATTGACATTTTCATATTTTACAAACAGCCTCACTGTTTTTATCTGGATGCTTACAAACACATCGCAGAACGGATAATTGCCGGTTTGTTTATCCAGCTGGGTATAAAACTCACCGGTGGCCGGCATATACAACTGACCGTAGTAGGAAGAATAATAAAACACATCAACCCCTGCCTGGTAGTATAAAATCTTTTTGATGTTCGAATGATAGTATAGGCTTCCATCGCCAATCCACTCAGGAAACTGAAGCACACCAACATCGGATGAATACTGATAGGTGACTCGGCCGTTAAGCGTCCAATTACCGAGATTAATTGCTTTGAAAATATAGACGCCCAGCAAATCGCGTTCTGAATTGAGTTGCAACGGGGTTGCTTCGGCCCCATAAAAAACCAGGTTTTGATACTGTCTGGCGAATGCCCCCAGCTCGAAAAAAGAACGGGGAGCTGTGATATAGAATTTCGCTTCATTCAACCCTTCCTTCACGAAATTGTTTCTCCAGACAAAATGAACTGAATTATAGTTCTGGGTCATATAATCAGGTTTCTTTAAAGACGCAAATCCCTTAAAGCCCAGATAAAGTTTGTGATGAAAAAGCGCTTTTTCGGCGTTGAGATTGCCCAGATAATCGCCGGCATTATAACCCATAAACGCATATTCACCGGTAAGTTTTGCCTTGAAGCCCGACGCTGAATCGGTATAATTAAACAGGCCCGCTTTTGCAATCCAGTTGACCATGGCGGTATCGCCCGAAACCTGGTTGATGCGGGTAATCTCATTGTCGGCCTGGATGTAAAAACCCAGCGGCCGTGTTTTTCCTCCACCCTTCGACGCCCAGGTATTCCATCCGATGGAACTGGTCAGTTTATAAAAATAAACAGAGTCGTGATAAAGCGCTTGGTTATGCGGGTACGAATGCTGGTAGAAGGTATTACCGGTGGAATCATCGGCATAGGTAATCGCGTCATCAGATGCCCGGAAGTTGACAAAGAAAGCGCTTGTCGGAACAAATGTAGATTTCTGCGTAGAATCAGCAGAAATGCTGTTGTAGCCCATATTAAAAAACTGGCGCAGAGAAAAGACCCGGTTGCGATACCGGCGCTGGGCATCATTTAAATTTACGGGGATGAGTTGATTGTTGGTGGGTTTAAAGCCGCTTTCAAAGGCGGTATCGGCCTTGATGCCCCCGTTTACTTCGGGCTTATCTACATTGTAAATAATATCTCCAAGTAAATAATACCTTTTGTTGGGCGATTTATAGTTGCTGCTGATCCAGACACTGGTAAGATTGGTGCTTTGGTTGAGATAGGTGCCGTCTGATCTGACCCTATTAAAAAAGGCTGTAAAATTCAGGTTCTTGTTTACGTTTTGTGAATGGGTAAATGAAAATTCAGCTTCTCTGTTTTGTCCTGCCAGAAAAAAGAGCTTGGTATAGGGATGATGCACATCGTAATAGCGTATGCTGTCGTCAGAACTCAGGTTGCGGGCAAAATCGTTTTTGAAATAATTAAAACCTACATGACCTATGGGCTGATCGCCATAATAATCGTTGATGGCCTGCCCGATATTGCCCAGGTAATTGCGGTGATCGTATTTTTCGAAGTTTGTGAGCGTGTAGGAATCCTTCTGTGTGGCCTGCTGGAAGAAGTCACCGGTGAAATAATGCACATGAAAGGAATCAGCCAGGGCCACTTTTGAAGTATCGGTATGCTGCTGTGCGTAGGCATTCGCTCCGACGGATAGAAACAACAGAAGAAAGAAGGAAAGACGGAGGACAACAAACTTCATTGGATGCAAATGTAGGGATAATCTAAAAAAGCGGGGAGCGAAATTGATTTTGATTTCCATGGTATGACTGCCAGATTAAAACAGGAGCTGCCGAAAAGAGTAGGATGAAATGCTCCCGGGAGGCGAAGACAACAATCGGGCCATTGGAGGCGAGAAGATCACGCTGTTAAACGTAGCTAGGTGTGGAAAGACCAGTGAAGCATGCACGACTCCCCTGAAACAATTCTTTGTTTTCAGGTGAGCGTCGAAGCAGGAGGATTGAATCTGCTGATACAGAGACAAAATAGGGCAAAAAAAAACCCCGCATTCCTGCGGGGTTTTTCACTTTTAAAAGTGGCAACTACATACTCTCCCAGTTTGTATACCAGTACCATCTGCGCAAGTGAGCTTAACTTCTCTGTTCGGAAAGGGAAGAGGTGGACCTCACTGCAATAGTCACCTAAAATCGTCGGTATAACGGTTTTAAACCGTACAGTGAAACTCACTGTCCCGATAGATATCGGGATCACCTAAAATTGTAATCCGTTTTGGCGGATTATAAAATCATGACATATAAAAAAGAAAGAGAACACAAGTTTTACTAAGATGCTTTCACAAAAAGCTTACGGGTAATTAGTACTACTCAGCTTTGACATTACTGTCTTTACACTTGTAGCCTATCAACGTCATAGTCTATAACGACCCTTAAATGATATCTCATCTTGAGGTGAGTTTCGCACTTATATGCTTTCAGTGCTTATCTCATCCAGACGTAGCTACCCTGCGGTGCAGTTGGTACTACAACAGGTACACTAGCGGTCTGTCCGACTCGGTCCTCTCGTACTAGAGTCAGCGCCCCTCAGATATCAAACGCCCACAACAGATAGGGACCGAACTGTCTCACGACGTTCTGAACCCAGCTCGCGTGCCACTTTAATGAGCGAACAGCTCAACCCTTGGGACCTTCTCCAGCCCCAGGATGTGACGAGCCGACATCGAGGTGCCAAACCACTCCGTCGATATGAGCTCTTGGGAGTGATCAGCCTGTTATCCCCGGCGTACCTTTTATCCTATGAGCGATGTCCCTTCCATGCGGAAACACCGGATCACTATATCCGTCTTTCGACCCTGCTCGACTTGTCGGTCTCACAGTCAAGCACCCTTATGCTATTGCACTCTACGTACGGTTGCCAAGCGTACTGAGGGTACCTTTGAAAGCCTCCGATACACTTTTGGAGGCGACCACCCCAGTCAAACTACCCACCAAACGATGTCCTCCGTTAGGAGTTAGACTCCGAATAAACAAAGGCTGGTATTTCAACGTTGACTCCACGATGCCTAGCGACACCGCTTCAAAGTCTCCCAGCTATCCTACACATTGTTTATCCAAAATCAACGTTAAGTTATAGTAAAGGTGCACGGGGTCTTTCCGTCCCGTTGCGGGTAATCGGCATCTTCACCGATACTACAATTTCACCGAGCTCGCGGCTGAGACAGTGCTCAGATCGTTACACCATTCGTGCAGGTCGGAACTTACCCGACAAGGAATTTCGCTACCTTAGGACCGTTATAGTTACGGCCGCCGTTTACTGGGGCTTCGATTCAAAGCTTTGACTTGCGTCTGACCTCTCCTCTTAACCTTCCAGCACCGGGCAGGTGTCAGGCCTTATACATCATCGTTAGATTTTGCAAAGCCCTGTGTTTTTGATAAACAGTCGCCAGAGCCATTTTACTGTGACCCTCCGAAGAGGGTACCCTTTATCCCGAAGTTACAGGGTTAATTTGCCTAGTTCCTTAGCCGCGGATCACTCGAGCACCTCAGGATTCTCTCCTTGACTACCTGTGTCGGTTTACGGTACGGGTTGTTTACAACTGAAGCTTAGAGGGTTTTCTTGAGAGTCTGATTAGGTTCATTATCTACGCAGCCGAAGCCTTGTAGTACTATCACCTTCGACAGGTCCAGCGGATTTGCCTACTGGTCCTATATCTACGGGCTTTAACGTACTATTCCGTAAGTACGCAGAACTTTCACTACTCTGTCACCCCATCGCATTGTAAACAAGTATTGGAATATTAACCAATTATCCATCGACTACGCCATTCGGCTTCGCCTTAGGTCCCGACTAACCCTGATCCGATTAACGTTGATCAGGAAACCTTAGTCTATCGGTGGACAGGTTTCTCGCCTGTCTTATCGTTACTTATACCTACATTTGCTTTTCTGACCGCTCCAACAAGGCTCAAACCTCATCTTCACAGCTGTCAGAATGCTCCCCTACCACTTCATATTACTATGAAATCCAAAGCTTCGGTACTATGTTTAATGCCCGATTATTATCCACGCCCAATCGCTCGACTAGTGAGCTGTTACGCACTCTTTAAATGAATTGCTGCTTCCAAGCAAACATCCTAGCTGTCAATGCAATCGGACCACGTTTTAACAACTTAACATAGATTTTGGGACCTTAGCTGTTGGTCTGGGTTCTTTCCCTCTCGCCCACGGACCTTAGCACCCATGGGCTCACTCTTGGATATATATTATAGCATTCGGAGTTTGTCAGGGATTGGTAGGCGGTGAAGCCCCCTAGCCCAATCAGTAGCTCTACCTCTATAATACTTAACTCCAAGGCTGTTCCTAAAAACATTTCGGGGAGTACGAGCTATTTCCCAGTTTGATTAGCCTTTCACCCCTACCCACAGCTCATCCGGAAGCTTTTCAACGCTTATCAGTTCGGACCTCCATCTCATTTTACTGAGACTTCATCCTGGCCATGGGTAGATCACAAGGTTTCGCGTCTACCCCCTCTGACTGTTCGCCCTATTCAGACTTGCTTTCGCTACGGCTGCAGACCTGAAGTCTTTAACCTTGCCAGAGAGGAGTAACTCGTAGGTTCATTATGCAAAAGGCACGCAGTCACCACACGTAGTGGCTCCTACCGCTTGTAAGCGTACGGTTTCAGGATCTATTTCACTCCGCTGTTCGCGGTTCTTTTCACCTTTCCTTCACAGTACTAGTTCGCTATCGGTCTCTTAGATGTATTTAGCCTTACCAGATGGTCCTGGTGGATTCCCACAAGATTTCTCGAGTCTCGCGGTACTCAGGATACTGCTAGTGTGCAAATTTTTACGTGTACGGGACTATCACCCTCTATGGTTCATATTTCCATCTGATTCCACTTGAATTTACACACACGTTGCAGTCCTACAACCCCGACTTTGCCGAAACAAAATCGGTTTGGGCTGTTCCCATTTCGCTCGCCGCTACTAAGGGAATCACTGTATTGTTTTATTTTCCTCCGGGTACTTAGATGTTTCAGTTCTCCGGGTTAGCATCCTTTCGGATAATAGGCCTTCAGCCTATTGGGTTGCCCCATTCGGACATCATCGGATCACGGGAAATTTCCTCCTCCCCGATGCTTATCGCAGGTAATCACGTCCTTCATCGCCACTAAGAGCCAAGGCATCCTCCATACGCCCTTAATTACTTTCTTGTTACTAATTTCTTAGTAAAACTCTTGTATTCTCTTTCAATATGTCAAAGAACTGATCAAACCCATTGGTTTGAGTGTGGAAGATTCCGGGATCGAACCGGTTCTCAAGCACAACCTGTGCATTGGTTACAGCCCCTGTTGGCTGATTTCCTGGTATTTCAGTTTATAAAGAACAAAAAATTATTGAATCACTCCACCTCATCCGTTTATGTGTGGAGGTTATCGGAGTCGAACCGATGACCCCCTGCGTGCAAGGCAGGTGCTCTGGCCAGCTGAGCTAAACCCCCGGTATTTATCGAGTGTGGTAGTCCCGAGCAGATTTGAACTGCTGACCCCTACATTATCAGTGTAGTGCTCTAACCAACTGAGCTACGGGACTATTTTAATTTACGATTTGGGATTTACGATTTGGGATTTTTCAATCTTAGGCGTAATTTCTCAATCGTCAATCCGTATAGCTCGGCGGTTACACCTCTGAGCTCGTGGTAAGTTTAAAATAATTGAGAAAAGCCGAAATAACAGGTGACATCTCCGTATTGCTACGAAGCAAATAATTCACTCCAGAAAGGAGGTATTCCAGCCGCACCTTCCGGTACGGCTACCTTGTTACGACTTAGCCCCAGTCATTGGTTTTACCCTAGGCGACTCCTTGCGGTGATCGACTTTAGGTACTCCCAACTCCCATGGCTTGACGGGCGGTGTGTACAAGGCCCGGGAACGTATTCACCGGATCATTGCTGATACCCGATTACTAGCGAATCCAGCTTCATGAAGTCGAGTTGCAGACTTCAATCCGAACTGAGACAGATTTTAGAGATTAGCATCACATCACTGTGTAGCTGCCCTTTGTATCTGCCATTGTAGCACGTGTGTAGCCCAGGACGTAAGGGCCGTGATGACTTGACGTCATCCCCACCTTCCTCACCGCTTGCGCGGGCAGTTTCTCTAGAGTCCCCAGCATTACCTGATGGCAACTAAAGATAGGGGTTGCGCTCGTTGCGGGACTTAACCCAACACCTCACGGCACGAGCTGACGACAGCCATGCAGCACCTAGTTTCGTGTCATTGCTGAAAAGTACCTTTCGGCACCGGTCACTAACTTTCAAGCCCTGGTAAGGTTCCTCGCGTATCATCGAATTAAACCACATGCTCCTCCGCTTGTGCGGGCCCCCGTCAATTCCTTTGAGTTTCAACCTTGCGGTCGTACTCCCCAGGTGGATAACTTATCGCTTTCGCTTAGACGCTGACAGTGTATCGCCAACATCTAGTTATCAACGTTTACGGCGTGGACTACCAGGGTATCTAATCCTGTTTGATCCCCACGCTTTCGTGCATCAGCGTCAGTTACAGTTTAGTGAGCTGCCTTCGCAATCGGTGTTCTATGACATATCTAAGTATTTCACCACTACATGTCATATTCCGCCCACTTCAAATGTACTCAAGTTCTGCAGTATCAATGGCAATTTCCGGGTTAAGCCCGAAGATTTCACCACTGACTTACAAAACCGCCTACGCACCCTTTAAACCCAATAAATCCGGATAACGCTTGGATCCTTCGTATTACCGCGGCTGCTGGCACGAAGTTAGCCGATCCTTATTCTTACGGTACAATCAGCCTCGGACGCATCCAAGGGTTTTTTCCCGTATAAAAGAAGTTTACAACGCATAGCGCCGTCATCCTTCACGCGGCATGGCTGGATCAGTCTTGCGACCATTGTCCAATATTCCTTACTGCTGCCTCCCGTAGGAGTCTGGTCCGTGTCTCAGTACCAGTGTGGGGGTTAACCCTCTCAGGTCCCCTAAACATCGTAGCCTTGGTGAGCCATTACCTCACCAACTAGCTAATGTTACGCATACCCATCTTTAACCACCGGAGTTTTAATAGTAATGTGATGCCACATCACTATGTTATGGAGTGTTAATCCCGATTTCTCGGGGCTATCCTCCAGTTAAAGGAAGGTTGTATACGTGTTACGCACCCGTGCGCCGGTCGCCAGCGAATATTGCTATCCCTGCTGCCCCTCGACTTGCATGTATTAGGCCTGCCGCTAGCGTTAATCCTGAGCCAGGATCAAACTCTCCATTGTAAGTTTGTATTATTTGTCCCCGCGTGAGCGGGAACGATGTCTCAAGGAATTATTACCACTTATCTGTCTCGCGACACATAAGGGTCACTTGTTATTTCTAGCTATATTCTCAATATTTTCAAAGAACGAATGCCTGTATAATATGCGCCTTGCGGCTGAAGCATTTCAATTAATTTCCCAAGCAGTTAAGAACGTTTTCTTTTTATTTGGGGATGCAAAACTAATACTCTTTTTTATTCCTGCCAAATTTATTTTTACTTTTCTTGAAATCTTTTTTTTGTTGGTCTGCTTTTCAAAAGCTTCCCGTTTTATCGGGGGGCAAATGTAAGTAGATTTTACATATTCACAACAATTTGTTAAAAAGATTTTAGATTTTTCACTTCAAAGAACAAACCGCTTTTTTCTAACGGGAGGCAAATGTACAGCCTTTCCGGCTTTTTGCAAATTATATTCGCATTTAGTTCGTTTATCTATGTCTATTTACTGATTATCAGCCGAATAGATTTACATAAATCTTCTTCCTACATCGAATCGCATTTCGGCCCAGCCTCCGAAAAACCCATTCAGCTGCAGGTGTTTTGAACCAGGCAGACAGGCTTTGTGGCACTCAAAATACTGATAATCAACTATTCCAAGGCGAAAAACGGAATCCTTCCCGGTTTCCTGGGGCATGATCCGTTGAACCGTCAATCGTTAGCTAGAACGCAAAGTAAGGAGGAACCAATACTGTACCGCTGTGCAGAGAACCTGTCTGCCTGGGTTCAGATCACGTCTATACGGGTGGATACAGATTCTTTTCAGGATGATAGACGCTCAATCCAGGTAAGGATTGTGTCTTTCCGGGTTGTTGCCGAGTCTTCATGAGCCCGGTTTGTGTCTTCCCGACCAGTTATAGCGTCTTTCCGGATCCGGTTTGTGTCTTCCCGACTTGTTATAGCGTCTTTCCGAATCCGGTTTGTGTCTTCCCGACTTGTTATAGCGTCTTTCCGAATCCGGTTTGTGTCTTCCCGACCAGTTATAGCGTCTTTCCGAATCCGGTTTGTGTCTTCCCGACTTGTTATAGCGTCTTTCCGAATCCGGTTTGTGTCTTCCCGACTTGTTATAGCGTCTTTCCGGATCCGGTTTGTGTCTTCCCGACTTGTTATAGCGTCTTTCCGAATCCGGTTTGTGTCTTCCCGACTTGTTATAGCGTCTTCCCGACTCGTTATAGAGTCTCTCCTGACCCGGTTTGTGTTTATCCGAATAGGGGAAGGCGTCCTCCGGGTTCGGATTGTCTGTACCGGGGCAGTTCACAGACCGGTGAGCCTGCATCAACTGCACTCAACTAAAAATACGTTTTATCGTGGTGTGAATCCGGGGTGAGAAACAGGAATACCCTTTTCTTTTCGCGTGTAAACCAGCGCTGGTTGAACAGCTATTGGCAAAAAGCGATAGCCTGGCAGCCAATCAGGGCATGAAAACAGGGAGAATTTCGTACCTATTACTGGTAAGACAAACGGCCATGACCGCAAAACTGACGCTTACGTTTGATGAAGAAACGCTCCGGCTTTCTAAACGCTTTGCCAAAGCAGGAGGCCTTCGTCTGTCGGCTATTGTTGAATCCTTTCCGAAGTCAATCACCCACCAGAATACTCCAGATGATGATGTATCCCCCCGGGTCAAATAATTACCTTTATAAGATCCTTTGCCGCTATGTCCCTCGGGAGTTTCATGCCGCAAATACTTCCTCCTTTACCATTCGAAATATGACCGTTTGGGGATCGAAATCGTCAAAATGACACCGTATAGCATCACGTACTGTTTCTTCAGATCTTCAAATCTTTCGGCTTCTGTGAAGATCGCTTCCCCCACACATCTGGCTGTATAACCTCCGTCTGGGCTTTCTTCTGCGACAAAGATCAATTCTTTCATTTGTTCACGTCGTTTCTCAAAGCTACTTCCCTTTTATTAAAATTCATGCTCTTTGGCTCAAAAAAGATGCTGAGACCCCAATCCCTAATAACGCAGGATTTCCACTAGTCTACCCCACCTTCAAATCCCAAATGCCAACTAATTTTCCTTACCCCCGCTCCTCCCAAATCAGAGCCAGATTCACGATCACCTCGGCAGCCTTCTCCATATCCTGCACCGAAACCCATTCCTGACGGCTATGAAAGGCATGTTCGCCTGCAAAGATATTGGGGCAGGGCAAACCCATAAACGAAAGGCGCGACCCGTCGGTGCCCCCGCGTATGCTCGAACACTGGGCCTTTATGCCTGCACGGGTAATGGCATCCATGGCGTTTTTCACCACCTGGGGATGCAAATCGAGCACTTCCTTCATATTGCGGTACTGCTCGGCAACGCTAAATTCAAAGCTGGAACGGGTGTAGAAATTCATGACCTTCACGACAATGGCCTTGAGTTTTGTCTCGAGTTCTTCCAAACCGGTACGTGTAAAATCGCGGATGATGAATTTGATCACGGTTTTCTCGATCGTTCCCGATACCGAGATGGGATGAAAAAAGCCTTCTTTCTTTTCGGTTGTTTCGGGGCTTTGCTGATCCCTGGGCAGGGAGGCGATGATCTGCGCGCCTATCTTGATAGCGCTTTGCATCTTGCCCTTGGCAAAACCGGGATGGGTGCTGCAACCGTTTATGGTAACGGTAACCATATCGGCCGAAAATGTTTCGTCCTCCAAATGTCCCAGGCTTTCGCCATCGATGGTATAGCCGAAATCGGCCCCGAGCTTTTTCATGTCCACCTTGTCCACCCCCCTTCCGATCTCTTCATCGGGGGTGAACAAGATTCGGATCTTTCCGTGTTTGATCTGCGGGTTGCTCATCAGATGCTGGGCCGCATCCATGATCTCGGCCACCCCGGCTTTGTTATCGGCTCCGAGCAGGGTGGTACCGTCAGAAGTAATGATGTCATTGCCCATCTGGTTGAGCAGATCGGGGTGATCGGCGCTTTTCAGGATCTGTTTGGTATTGCCCGGCAGGATCAGGTCGCGCCCATCGTAGTTTGCATAGACCTGGGGTTTGACTTTCGCCCCCGAACAATCGGGCGAGGTATCCATATGCGAACAAAAACAGATAACAGGCACTTTTTTCGTGCTGTTCGATGGGATGGTGGCATAGACATATCCATGTTCATCAAGTTCGGCATCGGCAATACCCATGGTTTTTAATTCTTCAACCAATACTTTTCCAAGGTCTTTTTGTTTCAGGGTAGATGGGCAGGTCGGGCTTTCGGGGTCGCTTTGGGTATCGATGGTTACGTAATGCAAAAAACGGTCTTTTACGGTATGGTTATATTGAATCGTTGAAACTGGAGTTGTATTTTCGTTTTTGTTTTGCATGAGGGTATGTTTTTTTTAGTGATTGTATTTTAAGGTCAGACTTGATCTGTTTTTAATTTAGAAAATTATTCCTGATGTAGCTTGAATCGCTTTGGATTTACCACGGGCATACGGAGAACACATAGAAACACGGAGATTTTAGGTGATGCTCTCTGTGCAACTCCGTGTTCTCCGTATGCCCGTGGCAAATACAAAACAAGATGTCCAGATCCATCAAGGGGTAGAAAGCGATACGGGAATACTCTTTCCATTGAAATACCCTGCTCCCGTCAGCGCAAAACCGGCAATATAGGCTCCCATTTCTTTCGGGCTAACCGGGGCTATATAGCCCGGAAAGGCTTCGGCCAGCATTTCGGTCTGCACTGCGCCCAGACAAAGACAGTTCACTGCTATGTGCTGGTCTTTCAATTCCTCGGCCAGGCATTCGGTCAGACCACACAAGGCAGCCTTGCTCGAGCTGTAAGCCGACAAACCCGCAAACTTAGCGCTGCCCTGAAAACCGCCCATGCTTGAGATATTGACAATATGCGTTTTCCGGGGGCCTTCGCGGCGCAGCATGGGCAGGAGATTTTTAATGAGCATGGCCGTACGGAACACATTCAGACCGAAGACACGGTAGAAGTCATCTGCCTCAAGCTCGGCAAACGGCTTAACCACAATAGACGCAGCATTGTTGATTAAACCATCTAAATGACCATAAGTCGAACGCAGATGTTCAGCCAACTCCGCGAGGTTTCCGGTTTCCAGATCAAATTCAAGAGCGATGATGTTGGCCTTGTGGTGTTCTTTCAAAGCCCTGGAGCACAACTGCGCAAGTTTCTCTGTATTGCGCGAAAGGGCCAGTACCCGGATCCCGTCTTTGGCCGAGAGGGCAAGCGCTGTTTCGGCCCCTATCCCCCGGCTGGCCCCGGTTACGAGTATGGTTTTTTGTTCATTTTGCATGATCACGCAGCGCATTGATATTTTCAAAGATAAGGTTTCCGCCCCGAACACACTTTTCGTACCTTTACATCATCATGAATATGAAAAACAAAAGCCTTTTCTTCGTCCTCTTGCTTAGTCTCAGCTTTGCCTTTCGGGGCATGGCCCAGGACGAAGGCTATACCCCCCCTCCCCGCCCCGTTCACAACGATGTGCCCAAACCCGATATCCTCGAGCGTTTGTATTTTGGCGGAAACATCGGGCTTCAGATAGGCCAGGGCGGTTATTTTGCCGGCATTGCTCCTCTGGCAGGATACCGGATAACCGAAAAATTCTCTGCCGGCATCAGCTTAAGCTATTTCAGGTACGACATTGCCACTCCGTATGGGCAATACCAAAACAATATCTACGGAGGCAGCGTTTTTGCCCGGTATTTTGTGCTCCCCAATGTATTTATCCATGTTGAACCCAAGGTTTTAAACGGATATTGGGCCGATGGAGAACGTTCTAACCTCTACCCTGTACTTGCCGGTGTGGGTTACCGGGGCAAGATGGCCGGACGGATGTCGTTCTATGCCATGGTGCTCTACGACCTTAACTACTCGGTGCTCTCGCCCGAAGCCTCGCCTATCTCGTATACGTTTGGGGTGGGCTTGGGGTTTTAGGCAATTCACTCCTCCGGGACATCTCTAACAATCCCCTGTTTTTTGACCTTTCCCTGCCCCTCTCCCAGGAAGAGAGACTGTTTGGAATGGGTTCTTAAAGCTGCCCTCTGTTGAATAGTTCCCATCAACTTACATTTATCAGATTATTGATTCTGTTCAGTTCCAAGCCGACATTGGGTTGTTTGGCTTGAAATGTTCAGTATTTATACCGACATATAAATACAAATAAACACGTATACTATCCCTGTTTTTGTCTGTCAGGAGCCCCTTTCTCTTCAAATTCAACACCAATTCTCAACACCTTCTGCGCTGCAACCGAAATTTCATTGCGCTGACCGTGCAAAACATTTCCGGTTGAATCGTTTTTTCTTCTTATTCCCACACCAGCCTTGAGTTTGAGCCCATGAATAGAAAAGGACTCTTTGCCCATAGCCTTGAAACAACAGGATAATTTAAAAATGCACACTAAGTTTTTTCAATAATTACATATATGAACTCTTTTTTATATATTTATTATACCTGTTTTTTCGATTACAACCAACCCTTGTTTTCAGAATCACGAATCAATTTTTTCTCTTAAAATTGCTGTGTCAATTCACATGATAAAACCAATAAACGTGAACAAAAAGAACACCATTCCTCTTCACCCTGAGACTTCAAAATATGAAACATATATTCATTTCCTTCATCTCTACCCTCCTTTGCAGCATCGGGCTCCACGCACAGACCCTCCCCAATCAGAGCTGGCTGCAGAAATACAGCAGCTCCGATTCAATCCGCATCCTGCCCTCTGCCATTGATGCCTATGGCAATGTGTATGTGGGCGGGTATGCACTCACTGCCAACAAGGGATATGACTATTCCCTGGTAAAATACAGCAGCAGCGGAGTCGTGCTGTGGGCCCAAGCCTACAACGGGGCCTATAACGGGAACGACAAGATTACCGCCATAGCCGTTGATGCGCTCGGCAATGTCTTTGTTACAGGCAGCAGCGCCACGTCTCCAACATCGTCAGACTATGTAACCATTCTATACGATAAAGACGGAAACCGCCTCTGGGTTTCGGCATACAACGGCACAGGTTCAGGCATGGACATACCCACGGCCATTGCCCCCGACAATACCGGCAACGTATATGTTACCGGTGGCAGCGATGGCCCGGCTACCGGAACGGATTATGCAACCCTCAAATACAATTCGCACGGAAATCAGCAATGGGTAAACCGGTACAACGGCAGCGCCAATCAAACCGATGCAGCAAGCGGGGTGGTGGCTACTACGGCGGGCATATTCGTTACCGGTATCAGCGCCTCCATCACGGGAACCTATGATGCCCTCACCCAACGTCTCGACCCGGCAACCGGAACCGAACTCTGGGCTGCCTCGTTCGACGGGTCTTTTCATGGCGTTGATGCCGGCACCTGCATCACGGCCGATGTTTTGGGCAATATTTATGTCGGGGGCGAAACACAAATAGCCGCAGACAATACAGACTACCTCATCATCAAATACTCCGCCGCAGGGGCCCAAAGCTGGGTACGGACACACGACGGCTACGGCCTCTTTGACGGAGCCACAGCCCTGGTGACCGACAACAACAATAACCTGGTGGTGACCGGGGCCTGTCAATCGGCCCAGGGCACCGAAACCGAATACCATACTATTAAATACAACGGCAACGGGCAACAGCTCTGGCTTAAAAAGTTTGATGTAGGGGCATCGCTCACCAACAACCCGGTACGTAACACCATTGCCCTTGGACGTTCAAACTCCACAGAGATGTGCGGCAACCATTGGAACGGACAGACGTTCGATTTTCTGTTGGTCCACTATACGGCCGATGGAACAGAGCAATGGTACCAGTATTACCATTCGCCGGCCAACGAAAATGCGCTTGCATCCAGTCTGGTGGTTGACAGCGCCGGGGCGCTCTATGTAACGGGCCAGACCTATACGGGCACAGCCTATCAGTCAACCACCATTAAATACGCAGAAAAAGAAATCCTCATTCCGCCCGATACCCTGGGTGGTAACCGTACCCGAAGCCTCAGCTTCTTGCCCAATCTGGGCCAGCTGGTTGATTTCAATGAACAGTTAGTGCCCGACATAGGCTATTATGCGCGGGGCGCATTGCCCCGGTCGCCCGATCTGTTTTTTAAAAACAATTCACTCTCCTATGTCCTAAACCACAGCGATACGGTGGCGGCAACAATGGATACCGTATGCCGTGTAGATATGGCCTACGTCAACCCACAACCCTCCTCCCTTGGCGCATTCGAGCGGGCCGAGACCGGGTATTACAATTATTTCCTGGGCCATTGCCCACAGGGCATTGTAAATGTATATCCATCACAACGTCTTGTTTTACCCGCCCTCTGGAAAGGCATAGATCTGCACTACAGCAGCGGCCCTGCAGGTTTGGTTTACAGCCTGGTTGTGAGCCCCGATGCCGGAACAAACCAGATACATTTTTCGTTTGCCGGAATGAAAGGCCTGAGGGTAGACCCTGCCGATCATTCACTGCACATCCAGACCGACCTTGGCGATATTGTCCAGAAACAGCCCATAGCCTATCAGCTTAACCCCAGCGGAGCCATACAACCCCTTGCTTTTAAACCCGAATTTGTTGTTTCGGGTAATGATGTTTCCTTTAAACTGGGGGGATATGATGCCAGGTATACGTTGGTGTTGCAGGTTGCGACGCAGCGTGAATTGCCGAGAGTTGGTACTGCCCCGGTGGGGTTAATTTACAGTACCTATTTGGGTGGTACCATGGATGATTACCTCTATGATGAGACATTTGATGATTTTGGAGAGGTATTCGTCGCAGGAGCTACGTGGAGTACAAACTTCCCTGTCAGCAAAGGTGTTCTTTATACGCAAAATCAGGGCTACTGGGACGGAGTCGTCGCTTGTTTTTCCGGAAGCATGCCGACGAATACATTCAATTATGCAACCTATATCGGTGGTCGATTTGAGGACAGAATACAGACACTCAGCTATAACCGTTCCAATCGCAGGCTCGACCTGGTAGGATTCTCAACATCAGGAAACTTTCCGACAAAAAATGCACACAACTCAGGATATTTTTCATCAAGCCTCAATAATGGTTCGGGAGGTGAAAATCATTATTTTGACATTACGTTCTCGGTCATCGGATTTGCAGGAAACAAGATGGATTTTTCAACCTTTTACGGAGGCAGTTCAAACGAACAGCCCACCAACATGACAGAGCAAGTGAATCCGATTACCGGAAACTGGACAACAGGAATTGTAGGTTGGACATGTTCTACAGACTTTCCTCTTTTTAAGAATGATATGGAGGGCACAGTGACGATTCCGAATACCGCTTCAGTTGGCATTTTTATGGAAGCAACCAACAATTTAAATAGAATAAGGGTCGGGTGTTTTGGTGACAATACTGGCAACTTTGGAACAAAGGGATATGGTATAGTGATGGACAATTCAGGAAATTGGCTGATAACTGGAACGGGAGACGGAAATGCTGCATTAGTCCCTGGCATACCGACTGCTCCGACATATACAGAGCCAAATCATGGCTTGAGAGATGTGGTTCTTGTAAAAATTCCTGAAAAAGGACCTGCTATTTCCTGGTTTACCTATCTGGGCGGGAAGTATGAGGATATGGCGAATGGGATGGCATACGATGCAGTGAATAACATAATTTATATAACTGGAGGAACCCAAAGCCCCAACTTCCCAACCTTTCCAGATGTTGAAAATCTAAGTGCCCAAAGCGATGCCATCATTGCCGCATTCTCCGCTCAGACAGGTGAAAGGCTCTGGTGTCATCAATTCGGAGGTTCTACTCCCTCATACGGAAGTGACATTCAGGCCGGTTTCGATATTCTCGTTGCAGCATCCGGTATCGTTTTTGTGGTTGGAAGAACACCTTGTTCTGATTTCCCGACACTCTGCACACCAAACTCCTATTGTCAGAATTCAGTATCGACCAAACTATCACTATCAGGTTTTATTGCCGCATTTAAACCAGATCATTCCATGCTTTACTCAACATATTTCGGAGGCGCGGATTACACCAACCCCTCCAGAATGAAAATTCAAACCTCGACGGGTGGCAATGATCTGTTTTTAGTTGGGAACACCTATGGCATACCTGTTACACCCCTTACCTGTGTGCAAAAATCTTGGGCCGGATGTTATGACGGTTTCTTAAGCGACATATCAATTGCCAATGTTCTCTTGGCAGGTATTGATGACCCGGTTGATCAAAATTCAGGATTAATCCCTTTTCCAAATCCCAACACAGGTAGTTTATACTTGAAATCAGGTGCAGATTATCATGGGGTGGTTCATATAAACATTTACAACAGCATGGGACAATTAGTTTACACAGAGCTATGGGCTGAATATGAACCGAATAATGTAAAACAAATAAATATTGGTTCTCTTAGTGAAGGCTTTTATTTTGTTCAGGTACACTCCGATAATATTAAACAGGAAAAAAAACTAATACTTACAAAATGAAAACCATATTTTCAATTCTATTTTTGGCGTTCATGAGTTCCTACGTGACTGCCCAGGATTTAATGGGAGGCCAAATCACTTTACAGCAACCAGGCTCAACAGGGGATAGATCTTATACGGGAGGTGCAATCCTTTATCAGGATTCAGCTTCAGCCAAGCCTCATCCCTATATTTTTGTGGATTGGGGAGACGGGGCACATGTTGATAGTGTCCCATTGGGGGCACGTGCGCTAGTTGCCCCTGGGGTTTACGGGTTGTATTATGGTCTTTATATACACAACTATGCAAATGCCAATTTCTATGTTGTGAGTATTACGGATACGTTTAGGATGGCAAATATTAACAATATCCTCGCTTCAGGTTTAAGTGAACTTTGTATAAGCACAATAATCAATACAAGTTCTGAATCTGGCTTGCAGAGTTCTACTACAGAATGGCTTAATTACACTACAATTACTCAGAAGGAGGGAGTCTATGATATCTACTGGCAAGGTGGTAATTGGGCTGGCGACAGCACTACCTATTCTCTTTCTTATCCTTCGGGGAATGGTGCTACCAACCCTGCTCTTCCATCGAGGATTAATACTCAAACAGGTGAAATCACTTTCAGACCTTCGCAACCAGGTCTCTATACATTTGCCATCCAGGCAAAGCAGTGGAATGGAGGTGACGTTATTGTAATCAGCAACCTTGAATTCACCATGAAGGCCGACGTAGTATCAGCCGTAAATGAATTAAAAGAGAACCAGGCCATCTCCGCCTACCCCAACCCAGGTAACGGAATCATCACCTTTCAAAACAGTTCAACCCTCCAAACACGCAATGAACTAACAATAAACAATGTAAACGGAAAACTGTTGCGCACGCTGCAATTCCCAAAAGGGGAAAATAAACTCACAGCCGATCTGAGCGATCTGGAGGCGGGAATCTATTTCTATTCCTTTAATCAGGATGGGGAATTTGTGGCACACCAAAAGTTAATCATCTTAAAATGAAAACCACATTTTCAATTCTATTTTTGGGGTTCATGAGTTCCTACGTGAATGCCCAGGATCTATTAGGAGGCCAAATCATCTTACAACAACCAGGCTCCACGGGAGATGGCACATACATAGGATGGGCCATTCTCTACCAGGATTCTGCTGCCGCTCTGACTCATTCCCGAATTTTAGTTGATTGGGGCGACCGGTCACACTATGATACAGTCCCCTTAGGATCACGTAATGCCATAGCTCCGGGGGTTTATGCATTGTATTACACGTTTTATGCTCACGGTTACAGCAACCCGGGATATTATGTGGTGTCGGTAACTGATTCGTTCAGAATTAAAAATATTAACAATATTCTTTATTCAGGAGTTAGCAAACTCAATTTGAGCACTGTAATCAATACAGATTCTGATTCAGGACTTCAGACTTCAACAACAGAATGGTTTAACTATCCTTCAATTACACAAAAGGACGGCTCCTATACTATCATTTGGAAGAGCGACAACTGGTCGGACGACAGTACCACGTATGCGCTTGCAGAACCTTCGGGAGTTGGTGCAAGTCCTGCCGGACCATCCTGGATTAATAGTCAAACCGGGGAGATTAATTTCATTCCCTGGCAACCAGGACTCTTCACTTTTGGTGTACAAGCAAAAGAATGGTATGGAGGAGAGGTCGTTGTTATAAGCAATATGGAATTCACCATAAAGGCCGACGTGGTAGCCTCCATAAACGAATTAAAAGAAAACCAGGCAATATCCGCCTACCCCAACCCAGGCAACGGAATCATCACCTTTCAAAACAACTCAAAACTCCAAACACGTAATGAACTAAACATAAATAACGCAAACGGAAAACTGTTGCGCACGCTGCAATTCTCTCCAGGCGAAAACAAACTCACAGCCGATCTGAGCGATCTGGAGGCGGGGATTTATTTCTATTCCTTTATTCAGGATGGGGAATCAGCGGGTAGCCAAAAGCTAATCATCCTAAAATGAAAACCATCTTTTCAATTCTAGCTCTTGGAGTCATGGCTACCTACCTACAGGCCCAGGATTTAACAGGAGGCCAAATTACGCTACAGCAACCCGGCTCAACCGGAGATGGATCATATACCGTAAGTATCATTCTTTATCAGGATTCAGCTTCAGCAAAGCCACATCCGCATATTTTGGTTGATTGGGGTGACCGCTCAAACTATGACACGGTCCCTATGTTAGCACGCTATATCGTTGCCCCAGGGGTATATGGGCTGTTTTATAGTCCTTATGGACACAACTATGCGAACGAGGGTTATTATGTTGTCAGTGCCAGGGATTCTTTCAGGATAGCAGGCATTAATAATATCGAATATTCCCAGTCGTCTTTCCTCACCCTGAGCCTATTTATTAGCTTGGCGTTTACCCTTGCCGTGAAAGGGGCAATAGTTCGTAAATCAAGCAAAAAACACTCAAAATGAAAAAGATGGAATCATTGAACAGTTCTCTGTTCGAGAGGCTCAAACCTAACCAGATTGACAACATGAGCCTGGTCCTTGGGGGAACCACAACTTGCTATGGGTCATCTACACTTGACCATTATGGCGATTCAGGATGTTCTGATATTGAATATTCTGCTGCCAGCAACTCGGTTGACCAGAATTGGACTCGTGCCAATCTAAGCTCTGCTCCCCCAGCCGTAAAATAGTTGAGGCTTTAACCGAAAATTCTCGTATTCAGTAATTAACCTTAAACAAAACAAAATGGAAACCCTAAAATCAAAGCTTTTCTCTGGCAAAGAAATCAAGAACCTTCACTCTATAATGGGTGGAACGACCTGGACATGTGATGGTGCTAATTGCGATCAGTTCACTGGGAAACTGGGATCGAACTGGTGCGATGACATCACTGACACAGATTGTAACACCGACCATGACATAACTGCCAGCAGTTCAGCTGGTGTCGTACAAAGCAAGTAAATCAAATTAATAAGGCAGGTGACCAAATTACCTGCCTTATTTCTACTTTTGCAACCATGATAAGAACATTGCTGGTTATTTTTTTATTCTCAATATTTCTGACATCGGTTGCTCAGGACTCAGCTAAATTGCTGGATGGCTATTATACCATTGACAAGATAGATTTACTTCTCCATAGCCAGAAGACTTCTGAAGCCAGAAAGCTTTTCATGTCGGAAAAGTTGGATAAACAGCTGACTCCCTATCAGTGCTTTTATTTTGCAGATGCATTCATTGAAACCAAGGACACCATATTATCAAGACGTTTAGTCAATGACGGGTTCTCCAAAGGCGTAGGCTGGAACTGGCTGACTCCCTATCCGAAGCTAAAGAAATGCCTCACATTCTCGGACTCTCTTTATTATTCAAACACGATCAGGGAAGCGAAATGCAAGATGGACGTTGAACTATACGCTCAGTTGTCTGCGATGTCGAGCACAGACCAATATATAAGAGGAAAATGGCTGCATACCCATGATACCGTTTTCCTGCGTGCTATGAAGGAGGTTGATTCATTGAATGCAAATGCTGTTTTCAAAATCATCGACAAGTACGGCTGGTTGGGCCACAATACCTACCCGCTTGAAGAGAAACTCTTTCCTATATTTCTTCACGTTACCAGTGAGCGGTTAGACTCAACTCATTTTGAGAGTTACAAAAAGCAAATATATCAGGAAGTTTTAAAGGGTAGAATGCTTCCATCCACTTATGCGATCTGGGTAGATAGGTACTGTGTATTTAATCTCAAGAAACCCCAAGTCTATGGTACCTTCTGGAAGCGAACCGATAAGGGTAAGGAACTTGAAGGAGTTCAGAACCCAGAGGTGATTGACAAGACAAGAAGATCAATAGGTCTTATCTCTCTTAGGGAGTACCTTGAAATAAACAAGGAAAACATCAAGCCTGACTGGTACAATATAAAGTAGCAGAGTCCTCCAAACTGAAAGTTAAGCTTCACCTTACCCTGACCAAAGAAATCAGCAATGGTACTTATATTAACAAATGAGGATGATTACAGCACCAACGAAGTAATTGATTGGTTGATTCATTATAATGCCGATTTTAGGAGAATAAATGGTGGAGAATATTTATTAATTGATGAGATTGAAATTGGAAACAGCCCTGAAGCTAGCGACATAACGATAGTTACTCAAGATGGTGAGCGTCTGTCCTTTAGAGAAATTAAGGCCTATTGGTACCGAAGAGGAGAAATCAGAATACACCCAGAGTCACATATTCAGAATGAATTATTTGCACTTCCTCTCAAGGATATAGATTCAAAAAATGAGCTTAAAAACGGGACTGGCTTCCTTGATTATTTCAACGGGGAGATCGGTGACTTATCGAAGTACCTTAATTCCTATCTACAGGGAATTCCATCTATAGGAAGCTTTTTCCATAACTACACAAATAAACTTGAAAATTTAAGGATTGCGGAATCGTGTGGACTAACCATTCCTGAAACTCTCATAACAGGGAATAAAAGCAATGCTGCTGCGTTTATTGTCAAGCACGGAAGGACGATAGGGAAGGCTATTAGAAATGGCATAGGAATCAAAACTGTTGATTTTACATACTCAGGGATGACAGTTCTATATACTGAGGAGGATATTGAGCTGCTTCCTGAAATCTTTTTTCCACAGCTATTTCAACAGTGTATCAATAAACGCTATGAATTGAGGGTATTCTTTCTGGATGACGAGTTTTATGCTTCAGCCATTTTCTCCCAAAATGACAAGAAGACAGAGCTGGATTTCAGAAATTACAATTACGAAAGGCCCAACAGAACACCACCTTACAACCTTCCTTCAGCCATTAAAACCAAGCTTATCTCCTTTATGAAAATGGTTGGGATGAATAGCGGGTCAATTGACATGGTTGTGACGGATAAAATGGAGTTTATTTTTCTGGAGGTGAACCCAATTGGTCAATTTTCACAGGTTTCAAAGCCTTGCAATTACCATCTTGAAAAACGAATTGCCCAAAACCTTATAGATAAGCATGGAAAACAAAAAAATTGAACAACTCGCACCCATTTTCGGCAAATGGAGAGATCAATCTGGAGAAGATCGAAGCGGAATGGCTAAGGCAGTTTGCTTCAGCAATTCCTTACATAAAACGAAGAAATACAACAAAACCACAAACTATAAACCGATTTCTGTAAATCGGTTTACCCTGATATGATTTACAAATGAGATATTTTGTCCCGATTGCAAATTGTATTCCCATTAAAGGCTTCAGAAGATCGTTGATCTATGATCTGCAAAGGCACACATTATTGCCAGTTCCGAATGACCTTTATGATATACTCACCATCAAGTGGGGAAGTTGCATAGATGCTATTCTCGAAAGATTCCCTGAAAGCTCAAGTCAGATAAACGAATACTTCCAATACCTTTTAGATAACGAATTTGTATTCATTACGGAGCATGAGGAAGAAATACTGTGTTTCCCACCACTTGAAAAGGAATGGGAGTATCCAGGAAGGATCATGAATGCTGTTATCGAACTTACTGATTCGAATGTCAATTCAATGATTGAACTCATGCCAGAACTGCAAATCCTTGGTTGCAGGTTTATGGAGGTAAGATCATATTGTGAATCTTCAAGTAGTTTGGAGACCTTTTTTGGTTCGTTGAGGGAAAGCGCATTCAGGATAATTGATCTTTTCGTTATTGGTGATACCATTAGCACAGTTGATTTGGAAGCCCTTCTTCGAAATGAAAAACGAATTCCTTCAATCTTTGTTGAGACCGCTGAGAATAACAGAAAATCAGAGTTCAAGGAAATTCAGTTTGTGAGGAAAATTCAATGGCATGAAAATGCCAGTCCAAGTATAAATGACTTTGTGGTAAACGTGGAGTTTTTTATGGAATCGCAATTCCACAATCCATATTGGAACAAACGAATTTGGTTAACGAAAGAAGGGCTAATCAAAGATGGGATTGAAGGAACCAGTTATGGCCCCATCACAATTGAAAATCTTCGTAAATATTCGAATGAGGAACGAATAATTGAAAATGTACCGAAAGATGAAATAGCGGTATGTTCCAGCTGTGAATTTCGGTATGCGTGCTATGATTCGAGAATTCCTGTCCCCGCTGCACATGAATACAAATGGAACCATAAAAGTGAGTGCAATTACAACCCCTTTATCTGTAAATGGAAGGGGGAAGAGGGCTACAAAACGCTGGAAGAATGCGGAATAGCAATTACCACCGTTGAATATAATCTGGAGAGTGCCAGACTTGCAGAAATAAATGAGGAGATTTGGGGATGATGGCATACTTGAGTGCCCTAAAGAAGGCCCTAAATTTGCCTTCTAGGTCAGCATTTGACTTGCTTTAGGGCAATATGCACTTTCGGACAGATAAAGCAGAATAAAATGACAACAAACACAAAAAAGCATTTAAGCAGAGATACTGACTACGCTCTTTGTAATACGGAGGGTTTTAAGAAGGAAGACCTTATTCACAATCTTAAAGATTGGATGAAGCTACCACCAAGTCAACAATGTAAAAAATGTATCAAAGAGAAGGAGATGGAAAAAAGAGGGAAATACGATGATTTGTTCTAATATAATGCCACCCAATAATGAGGAAAACGGATCATCCTCTTTGCTTAAATGAAGCAGATAAGATCACTTAAGGCTTTTATCTGAGGTTATGAATTGTATATTTTGCAAAATAATTAGAGGGGAAATACCTTCATATAAAATATATGAAGATGAGAGATATATTGCAATTCTGGATATTTTTCCTTCTGTAAAAGGGCAGACCTTGGTAATTCCAAAAAATCATGTGGGTAGTAATGTTTTCTCCTTAGAGAAAAAAGCGTATTTAGACCTAATGGAAGCAACACAAAGGGTTGCTCAATTAATGGATTTGAAATTGAGGACAATCCGAACTTGTATGGTGATGGAAGGAATGGAGGTTGATCATGCCCACATTAAATTGTACCCAATCTATAAGGTTTTAAGTGCTGTTGCAGAAGGAACAATAGACCTGAATGTGTATCCTGGGTATTTGTCTACCCTGCATGGAGAAAGAATGTCAGGCGAAGAATTGGCCGAAGTTGCTGCATCGTTTAGGGTATTAATTTGACCTCCTTTGCTCTGGCAACTTTCACAAAAAAAGGCTTTTTCTAATTTATTAGCGGAGTCCAGCTCAATTCTTATCAATTTGGTAGGGATTCAATCTAAAGTAATTCCCTTACGTCTATCTCCAAGGCAGATGCGATTTTGCTGAGCGTTGGAATGCTGTAACCAGAAAATAACAATGTAGTGTTTTCGGCAATTAGGAATGTAGTGATTTCGGAAAACAGGAATGCATGATCAGAGAGAGTCAGGTTTGCCCCTTAAGGGGCAAACCTGACTCTGGAAAGTTTGAAATTTGGTTTATTTCGGTTGGAATTTAAACCCCAACCGATATGACAAAGAAAGACTTACACAACTGGATCATGTATCATCACATTCATAATCTTCAAAGGCTTGGTTTCAGTGCTGCCAGAATTGCCCGCCACATGGCAATGGATGCCAGGACGATTGACAAGTACCTGAAGATGTCAGAGCAGGATTACGAGCTTTATTTGACTCTCAAGGGAGAAAGGAATAAGGTTTTATCCCACTATGAAGCATTTGTCAAAGACAAGCTAAGCGAATACCAGGATACTTCAGCTGCTCAGATGCATGACTGGCTCTTGGAACATCATTCCACTTTCCCCAAAGTAAGCCAACGGACCGTTTACAATTTTGTAATGTTCGTAAGGCAAAAATACAATCTGCCCGTTGTTCACATCCCAAGAGAATACTTCCCTGTTGCTGAATTGCCCTATGGGGAACAGGCTCAGGCTGATTTTGGTGAATATAATATGCGTCTTTCGGATGGAAGCAGGAAGAAGGTGAAATTCTTTACGA
Organism: Bacteroidota bacterium; assembly: GCA_013289095.1. GTDB lineage: Bacteria > Bacteroidota > Bacteroidia > Palsa-965 > Palsa-965 > Palsa-965. The sequence continues at coordinate 30,055 of JABDAO010000012.1, forward strand.
TGGTTCTATCCCGAAGCAGGATGAAATTCGTCTGGTTTATAGACAAGCCCTTCACCGCAAAAAGCGTATCTGTGGCTCATGAAATGGCTTTTGCCTTTTTCGAAGGCATCCCCAATACCATAGTTTATGATCAGGATAAAACAATGTTGGTCGATGAAAACATCGGTGAAGTTATCCTTACCCAAACCTTCCAGCAGTACACTAAATCAAGAAAGTTCAAACTTCACTTTTGTCGCAAATCCGATCCAGAGAGTAAGGGAAAAATAGAAAATGTAGTTGGATACGTGAAGAAAAACTTCTTATACAACAGACCCTACTTTGATCTGGAATCAGTTAACACTGAGGTGATTAACTGGCTTGAAAGAACCGCTAATTTTCACCCTCACAACTTTACGAAAAAGCCTCCTATGGATGAACACCGAATTGAAAAAAAACACCTTAACCATTACACACCCTTAACCATTGAAAACAAGGAAATGAAAATGTATCATGTCAGAAAAACCAATGTGATTGCCTACAAGAGCAACTTTTACACCGTCCCAATGGGAACCTATCAGGGAACAGGTACGCAGGTTATCGTTAAAGAGCGGGAAAACTTGCTTGAAATATTCAGTTGTGAGGAAAAAATAATCTGTAACCATGAGCTGTCATCAAAAAAAGGACAACTCATATCAAACACCAGCCACAGAAGAGATACGTCAAAAAGTCTGGACGAAATGATTAATGAAACCGTTCTTTGTTTTACCAATTCAGAAGTAGCCAGAACCTACGTGGATAAAATCAGGGAGAGACTTCCCCGTTATACAAGAGACCACCTGCAAGGTATTTTAAAGGCATTAACCAATGTTGAAAAGCGAGCCGCAGATGAGTCATTGGATTTTTGCATGAAAAATTCACTTTTCAGTGCTTTGGAATTTGATCAGGTGCTGTCCGTCTTTATTACAGACATCGCCTTGCCCCTAAGAAAACAATCACAAATCAAACTGCTGGATCAAAATAATTTGGAAAAGGCGAATCAGGTTCCGCAAAAAAGCAACCTGGACGATTATGAAAACATTATGAACCAATAAAATCTCCCATGACAAAAACAGAAGTACTCAAAAACCACTGTAAAGAATTAAATTTAACCGCTCTGGCGGCTCATCTGGATGCGGTCATAGCTGAAGCCGAGAAGAAGCAAATAAGCTATCTGGAGCTAATTAAAATACTTATGGAAAAGGAAATCAACCACCGACAGGAGAAAGACCAGGAAAAAAGAACCAAGCAGGCCCGTTTGCCATTGTGTTACAACCTGGATTTGTATGACTTTAGCTTCCCAAACGGGTTGGAAAAGAAACAGTTCAACCAGCTCAGGGAACTCAAATGGCTGGAACAAATGTTTAACCTTGTTTTGATGGGACCCAGTGGAACGGGTAAGACCTACCTGGCTGCTGGACTTTGCTTTGATGCCATTGACAAAGGATACAGGGCTTATTTTAAAAACATGGACGAGCTGATCAGGATACTCAAGATGAAGGACATCACCCGCACTGCCGCAGCTGAGTATAAGCGGATCACCAGGGCACACTTGCTCGTCATTGACGATATTATGATGTTCCCAGTCACAGAGCAGGATGCAGTAGCCTTTTTCAACCTAATCAATGAACTCCATGATAAAACATCTCTGATCATTACAACCAATAAGTCTCCGAAAGAATGGGCTGATGTGCTCAAGGACACGGTATTAACAACTGCCCTATTGGATAGAATACTGTACCGCTGTGAGATTATTAAACTCACTGGTAAGAGTTACCGTATGGAAAACAGAAAGACGATTTTCGATAACAACAAAAAACTAAGCTAACTTTGACTCAGAATCATGCATTCCTATTTTCCATTTTCGATGCATTTCTATTTTCCGAAAATACAGCATATTTGCTTTCTGGTGACAACTGATCGGGGTTCGGAAACAAGGAAGACACATGAAGCACTACTGAACATGATTTGTCAGTACCTGAACATTCATCAGGAGAAACAGAGAACCTCTGGCAAACGTGTCTCTGGCTGGACCAACATGCAGCAGTCATTCGGTCTCTGCCCCCCGGCTTTTAAATCGGTGACTATGGATTGTTTAAAAAGGAGGTATCTCGGGTGAACGGGATGGGCCTGACAGCCAGGTCTGATAATGTGAGCTAAACATGCCTATTCTAAGAGTTAATAAATGAATTACCCAAATATGACGGTTGATTCAGCTTTTTGGTTTAACTTAGCTAGAGTCATGGTATTCAAAAATGTTTGATTTGGTAAACACGTTTTATGCCCAACGAGCACTTTGCCTTCAAACAGTTTACAATTTGGCAAGACAAATGCGCCATGAAAGTAGGGACAGATGCAGTCCTGCTTGGGGCATGGGTAAAACCAAACGGGGCGAAACGAATTCTCGATATTGGTACCGGTACCGGGGTCATTGCTCTCATGCTGGCCCAACGTTCCACCGCCCTCATTGACGCGATAGACATTGATATTACCGCGTGCGAACAGGCTGCAGAAAATGTAAAACTAAGTCCCTGGCCCGAGCGGGTAAGAATATTACATCACTCGTTTCAGGAATTTTCGGAAGAAACAACCACCAGGTACGATCTGGTGGTGAGCAATCCCCCTTACTTTCTCGATTCTTCAAAAGCAAGTGGTCTGGAACGCACCACTGCCCGTCATGCTGATCTTTTGCCATATCACGAGTTGGTTGACAGCGTCATCCGTGTGCTCGATAAAAAAGGCAAATTCTGTGTCATCCTTCCTGTCAAAGAAGCGGCTATATTCGATAGAATAGCTAAGGAACGGGGCCTGCATCTCAGCAAACTCATGCGCGTACGTACACGAACCGACAAAGACACCGAAAAACGTCAGATGATGCAGTTTGAATTTTCTCCCAGTTCGTTTTCTGAAGATACCATCGTTATTGAAATGAACGCAAGACATGAGTATACCGATGAGTATAAAGCCCTTACCGGGGATTATTATATTGGATTTTAATATTTGCTGATCTTCTACCCTTATTCAACTAACCCATTCACGTAAGACCTGACTCTTAGCACACCTCCCTGCTAAGAGTAGTATGTGAAAAAATGAACGACACTGGGCGAAGCCTCTCGGCTACTGCGAATAACCTATGCGCTTAACATGACATCGCCCGATATCTGAACCGCCAGGCTCGAAACAGCTGTAAGCTGTTTACCTTCATCAACTCGAAGATGCAGGTTTAAAAGCACTCTTTTCACATTTCACTCCAACATTGCTAGGCAGTATGTTAGGCATTTATTAATATTGTATTACGACACGACCCATTTATTCACTTACCAACCATGCAAGCAGGGTTCCTTCATTTTCTGTGGGCCGAAAAACGACGCTTTGTGGTGCGCATCATACTGCTTTCTGCTTTTCTACCTGCTTGTCATCAGGCAGAGTCTGCAAGAAACAATGGTATTAAGGTATCTGTTGTCCCGCCACAAGTCACTCCGTCTGCGGTAAAATTTGTCCAGCCCACTCCTCATAAAGCGGGAGTCCCTCTGGTCAGGCGTGCAGGCAAACCCCAGAGCAAACCTGCAGGTTTTTTTGTGAGCATGACCAACTACAATTCCGATCAGGGTCTTACGTTGAGTTCGGTTCGGAGCGCCTGCACGGATAAAAGCGGAAAGCTCTGGTTCGGCACCCTGGGCGGTGGGGTGAGCCGGTATGACGGAAAGACATTTACAAACTACACTACCCGGGAAGGTCTTGCCAATAACGATGTATACAGCATACTCGAAGATAAACACGGTAACCTCTGGTTTGCCACCTATGGTGGAGGAGTGAGCCGATATGATGGAAAACGGTTTACTACCTTCAATACCCAAAATGGACTTGCTGGCAATACCGTGTTCTCCATACTCGAAGACAGTCATGGTAACCTCTGGTTTGGAACAATAGGAGGAGGACTGAGCTGTTATGATGGAAAATCATTCACCACCATCAATGCCAAAAACGGATTGGTAAGCGACTCCATACTCAGCATCGGTGAAGATGGAAACGGAAACCTCTGGTTCGGAAGCAACGGTTCTGGTCTGAGCTGCTACCACCCCATTCGGGATGCTCTCTCCAGACCTGCCTCAAGGGTTGATTTCACAACCTATACCATGGCCGATGGACTGGCACAGAACAGCATCTACAGCATCCTGGCAGACCATGCCGGCAATCTTTGGTTTGGCACAGATAAAGGCGGGGTAAGCACCTGTAGGCCGGTATCTGGAAAATCAAAAGCTGTATTCACAAATTTTACGACACGGGAAGGACTCTGCTCCAATTCGGTCATGAGTATACTGGAAGATGATTTCGGCTTTCTCTGGTTTGCTACCGACGGTGGGGGTGTGAGCCGCTATGGACCTTCAGATCCGAAACCTGCTGAACACCAAGGCGCTATACAAAAATCGTTTACCACCTTTTCTGTGAGTGAAGGCTTGGCTGGCAATCAGGTGTTCTGCATGAATGCCGACAAAAGCGGAAATATCTACTTCGGAACAGGAGGTGAAGGAATTAGCCGATATGATGGACGAGCGTTTCGAAGCTATACGGCACGGGAAGGATTGCCCAACCTCACCGTCTTCGCTGTGTTTGAAGACCATACCGGAATCTTTTGGTTCGGCACCTACGAAGGGGGGCTCTGCCGCTACGATGGAAAATCGTTTACCTCCTTCACCCTTGCCGATGGACTGGCCAGCAACCAGGTGAGCTGTATTTTTGAAGACCTCAACAACATCCTCTGGGTTTGCACTTATGGAGGAGGAGTGAGCCGTTACGATGGAAAAAGCTTTACCAACTATTCAACCCGTGAAGGACTGGTGAACAATACCGTAAGCTGCGGGCTCCAGGCGAGGGACAGTTCATTCTGGTTCGGCACATCGGGGGCCGGAGTGAGCCATTTCGACGGAAAACAGTTTACCAATTACAATACCAACCAGGGCCTTGCAGGCAATACCATCACAAGTATCATGGAGGATAAGCAAGGGAAATTATGGTTTTCTAGCCTGGGTAAAGGTGTAAGCTGTCTCGATCCTCATAGCCCCGAACAGCGTTTTATCAATTTCACCACCCACGAGGGGCTTGCCGACAACAGTGTGTACTCCATGCTCCAGGATAAAGGCGGAAACTATTGGTTCGGAACCTATGGCGGGGGACTAAGCCGGTTTGATGGTAAACAATTTGTGAATTATACTACCAGCGTAGGTCTTGGAGATGATGTGATATACGACATCCTGGAAGACCACAACAATATGATCTGGTTTGGCACCAATGCCGGGTTTACCGGACTGAAAGGATTTGTAAAAACAAAACCTGGAATCAATCTACAGGATCCGGATAAGATGGTTCCAGCAGCCGTGAATATGGGGGGCGCTGAACTTGCCCAAAACTACAAACCGGTTTTTGAAATATTCAATCAGACAACAGGTTATCCGGTTAAAGACATTAATACCAACGCCATGTTCTGCGACCACGAAGGAACAATCTGGGCAGGCACGGGCGACCGTCTCATTCGCTTTGATTACAGCGGGATCCGTAAAAATGCCAATCCTCCTCATCTTATCATCCAGGCCGTTCGGGTACAGGGTGAAAATGTAGGCTGGTATGATATCCTGGCTTCGAGACAACGTCCTAAATCCGGCGACACGGCATCCCATGCCCAGCTGGCAGAAGAAGTAGGCCTATACGGTCATGCCCTTAGCCCCGAAAGCCGCGACAGTATGACCGCCAAATTCGGCGACTTACGTTTTGACACTATCAGCGCTTTTTACCCCATCCCCTCCAGCCTTGTTCTTCCTTTCCGCCACAACCACCTTACCATCGATTTTACGGCCATAGAACCGGCCTGTCCGTATCTGGTTAAATACAGCTATCTGCTACGGGGCTATGAAGATGAGTGGAGCCTGCCCGGGACAAAAAGCAACGCCAGCTTCGGCAATATACACGAAGGGAGTTATGTATTCCTCGTCAAGGCCCAGAACCACGAAGGGGTGTGGAGTGCCCCGGTCAGCTTTTCGTTTACCGTGCTCCCCCCCTGGTACCGAACCTGGTGGGCCTGGTGTCTGGAAGCCTTGTTTGTCTTTGGACTCATTGCCTTGGTCTTCCGCTGGCGTACCGGCACCCTGCGCAGGGTGAATGAAAAACTGGAACAAACCGTGAAGGACCGTACCGCATTTATTGAACAGCAGCACCGGGAGATTGAAGACAAAAATCAACGCATTACTGATAGCATTGCCTATGCAAAACACATCCAGGATAGCATGATGCAAAATGAAGAAGAGGTCAACAAACTCTTGGGCGATTTTTTTATTTACCATCGACCCAAAGATATTGTGAGCGGAGACTTCTACTGGTTTTCCGAACAGGGAGACAAAACAATCATTGCTGTGGCCGACTGTACCGGACATGGCGTACCCGGAGCCTTCATGACCGTGATCGGCACCATGCTGCTCCTGGAAGTGGTAAATGAAAAAGGAATCACAGATCCCGGTTTGATTCTGGAAGCCATGCACAACGGTATAGAAAAAGTGCTGAGGCAACAAAAAAGCTCCGACCAGGCACAGGACGGAATGGATATATCTATTTGCGTGGTCGATAAAACAAAACAGACTTTTTCTTTTTCAGGGGCTAAAAATTCACTTTATATTTTCTGCGGATACGACCTGGAGGTGGTCAAAGGGGGAATGCGTGGTGTAGGGGGAAGAAGGACTGTTGCCGAAGAAACCAGAGGACGAGTATTCACCACCCACAAAATACCCTATGCTCCCGGCACAAAACTCTATATGTTTACTGATGGCTACAGAGACCAATATCAGGGAGTTACAAAGGAGAAATTTGGATCCTCTCGTTTCAAAGATCTCCTCCTCGAAATCAATAACCTGCCCATGCCCGAACAACGAAACAGGATACATACCTGCATGGAAGAATGGAGAACAACCCGGCCACAGATTGATGATATCCTGGTGATTGGCATTGCACTTTGAAGGGCTTTCGTATTGGTGATTTAGGCTATTTTGGAGTTCGGAATGCTGTTTCCCGTGCTCATTTTTTAAAGGAAATACGACGCGTTGATTGTCCCCTGGCCATTAAAGCCGAACCTTTGGAAACGCTGGAACGTTGCAAGACAGGAACTCCTTCAAGTCCCGGTAACAATCAACACCGGAATCTTCACGCTATGCCTCACCGCATCCAGCGTAGTTCCGAAAATGATGTCTTTCATGGCCTGATGACCATGAGCAGCCATCACCAGCAGATCGGCATTAAAATTGGTTACCAATTGTGGGATGCAGCTCTTGGGGTTTCCAAAACCAAGTGCTACTTCGACCTCATACCCTTGGGCAATCAACGCTGTTTTGTATTCTTCGAGCTTTAACTCATCATTCGCTGTTTCTTTATCTGAGATATCGTCTTCGAGCATCCGCGCCCCGGCAGTTTCCACCACATGGATGAGCAGGTATCTTGCCTTGTCAGTTCCCTGGGCAACGGCATTACTGATTGCATCCGAATCGCGCGCGCTGAAATCCACTGTCACCGCTATCCGCTTGTAGGAAGTGGTGGTGCGCAGGAGGAGTGTTTCGTGAGCCCCATGAAGCTCTGCTCCTGCGGTGTCCTGTTTCCGCTTCAACAACGGAAAAACACCCAGGTAGAACAGGAAGAGGGCAACCCCAATGGTACCGGGAACAACCGTGAGCCAGTAGACAAGGGGATACGTTGCCCCCGCAATCCATCCCGATTCGAACTGATAAACCAGGCCAGCATTCAAACCGAGAAGCAACAGAGCGCTTGCCCAGGCCAGTATTTTTATCCAGGGACGAATCACAAAGGCGCCCATTTTTTCACGATCGCTCACAAAATGGATCAGCGGTATCACTGCAAATCCCAATTGCAGACAAAGGATTACCTGGCTAAAGATGAGTAGCGAACCCGTCTGGGCTTCGCCCAGAAAACCGATCACCAGCAAGGTGGGAATAATGGCAATGAGCCTTGTGATAAGCCTTCTGAGCCAGGGTTGTATCCGTAAGTTTAAGTAGCCTTCCATAATAATCTGGCCTGAAAGGGTTCCGGTAAGTGTTGAACTCTGCCCTGCTGCGATCAGCGCGACGGCAAAAATGATAGGAGCAAATGAATGCCCGAGGGCAGGGGCCAGCATGCGGTAGGCATCCTGGATTTCTTCGACCCCAAACTGACCGTGACTAAAAAATGCAGCCGCAGCAAGCACCAGAATTGCACAATTCACAAAGAGTGCAAGATTCAGGGCAATAAAGGTGTCGATAAAATTAAACCGAAGGGCATCCCTGATTCCCTTTGTTGAATGCTTAAACATGCGCGTTTGAACAAGCGAAGAATGGAGGTACAGATTGTGAGGCATCACCGTGGCACCGATAATACTGATACTGATATACAAGGCTTCCTTGCCTTTAAGCGATGGTATCAGGCCTCTCAGGATTTCGCCCGTCGCAGGTTTTGCAAGAAATACATTGATCAGAAACGCGATGCCGATCATGGCAATAAGCGCCAGGATAAAGGCCTCCATCTTTCGAATGCCCTGTTTGATGAAAAACAAAAGCAACAAGGTGTCCAGTACGGTAAGACAAACCCCATAAAAGAGCGGGATGCCGAACAACAACTGCAACCCGATTGCCATACCCAACACTTCGGCCAGGTCGCAGGCTGCAATGGCAATTTCGGCAAGAACCCACAAACAAAAATTCACCCGTTTGGGGTAACAAGCCCTCGACGCCTGGGCCAGATCAAGCCCCTGCACCAGTCCGAGCCGCGCGCTCAGGCTTTGAAGCAACAATGCAATCAGGTTCGATAGCACCAGCACCCATATGAGCGAATAGCCAAACTTGCTTCCTCCTGCAATATCCGTTGCCCAGTTGCCTGGATCCATATAACCAACACTGATCAGATACGCAGGGCCCAGAAAGGCAAACAGCTTTTTCCAAAACCCGGTTTTCTCAACCGTATCCACACTTTGATTTACCTCACCCAGCGATGAATGTTTTACTTCATTCATGTGCCGAGGAATCAGTGATCAAAATATTCTTCGCTACATGGTTACTCACATGTACCATCCTCTTTTTGTTCAGCTTGAGCTGAAGCGACTGGTCATATTCTGTGATTCCGGTAATTAGCACCGGACTTCCCGGCACTAACCCAAGTTCATCCAGATGACGTAGAAAACGAGTATCGTGATCGACTACACCGGTCATTGTGTATTTTTTTCCTTTGATCCCTTTTTCGAGCAACAGGGTATGCGAAGAAGCGAACTGTCCGTTTGAATCTGGAATCGGATCCCCATGCGGATCCCGTTTTGGATGTCCAAGGAATGCATCCAGCCGCTCGACCAGTTCGGGCGATTGAATATGTTCGAGTTGTTCGGCCATATCGTGTACCTCATCCCAGCGAAAATCAAGCTTCTCCACCAGAAAAAATTCCCATAGACGGTGTTTACGGATAATGCCCAGGGCAATCTTACGCCCAGCCGGGCTTAACGAAACACCCTGGTACTTTGTGTAGATGACCAGCTCCTTGGCCGAGAGCTTTTTAAGCATATCGGTAACAGTAGCGGCCTTGGTATTTATCCGTTCAGCAATGGCGTTGGTACTCACAGCTTCTTCCTGTGGTTCCATCAGTTGGTAGATGGCCTTAAGATAGTTCTCCTCGGTGAAAGAATGCATGGGGTGATGTTTTCGCAAATCTAAATAAATATTTTATAAATATAATATTTATTTTAGACTACTCTAAATTATGAACTGTTCTAAAAAACGCGCCCCTCGATGGGGGGCGCGTTTGAAGAAAATCTGGGAGTAAAAGCTATTTAGTTGTTCAACATCACCGGCATGACCAGCATGAGTATATCTTCGGCAGCAATAGGTTGTTCGGCAGGGATGAGGATACCAGCCCGGTTGGGAGCGCTCATTTCGATGTTCACTTCATCGCTGTCGAGGTTCGCCACCATATCCATCAAAAAACGGGAATTAAAGCCTATTTCCATATCTTCTCCGGCGTACGAACAGGTAAGCCGTTCGTTGGCTTCGTTGGAATAGTCAAGGTCTTCGGCAGAAATATTGAGTTCGCTTCCGGCCATCTTCAACCGCACCTGATGAGTTGTTTTGTTGGCGAAGATAGAAACGCGTTTGATAGAACCCAGGAACGCGCTGCTGTCGATCGTGAGTTTGTTGGGGTTAACTTTAGGAATGACCGCATCGTAGTTCGGGTACTTCCCGTCAATCAAACGGCAGATAAGCCGTGATCTGCCGAATACAAACTGGGCGTTGGTGGTATTGTATTGAACCATTACATTCCCGCCGGCTGCACCCAGGTTATTTTTGAGCATATTCAATGGTTTCTTGGGCAAGATAAAAGATGCGGCTGTTTCGGTACGGATATCACTTCTCCGGTACCGTACCAGCCGGTGGGCATCTGTAGCGACAAAGGTGGCCCCTTCGGGCGAAAATTGAACAAACACACCAGACATCACGGGCCGTAGCTCATCATTACCGGTTGCAAAAATGGTTTTGTTGATAGCTGCGAGCAAGGCTTCAGAAACAATTTCAACAGACGAGCCCGCTTCGACCGTTGGAGCTTTCGGATACTCATCACCGCTGTGCCCGGTGACTTTGTACTTGCCGTAATCAGACGAAATTTCGATACTGTATTTCTTCATGTCAACCGAAAAAGTAAGGGGCTGTTCCGGAAACGCTTTCAGGGTATCTATCAGCAGCTTGGCTGGAATAGCAATGATACCTGCATCTTTCGATTCCACGTTCATCGTGGTGGTCATCGTAGTCTCCAGATCGGAAGCTGAGATTGTCAAATCCTTGCCATTGACATCGAACAGAAAATTATCCAGGATAGGCAATGTATTTGAGCTACTCAGGACTCCGTTGAGTGACAAGAGATTTTTAAGCAGTGTTGAACTCGAAACAATAAATTTCATTTGCTGATTTATTTGATTGATTTTGTATTCCTGCGACTATATCTATGGAGTGCGGGGCCTTACAAATTTAATTTTATAGTGTCACAACAGACCATGCTTCTGGGCTTAGTTTTAACTTACTTTTTAACACCAGGACGCTTTAGCGTAAAGTACTCAATATCAGTAAGTAATTTTCCGAAAACATAATATTGGGTGTTTACAAATTCTCGGTTGTTAATAAGTGTATAGAGCCTGTCCAGATCAAATTTTTCGGGTTTTCCGTTAGCATCAAGCTCCTCGCGGTGGGGTTCCATTCCGAAGAACTTAAGCTCCGTAATCCGGTTGTTTTTATCCTTGATGGTCATGCGGTAAAGCGGGGTTGAACTCAGGATGGAATCTTTGCGCAAGGGGGCCATATCGTTCAAAAAGGCCTCAAAACCAACTCCTTGAAAATACGACAGGTACTGCTTTACAGCCAGGGTATCGAGGTTTGACAGTGTGGTATTGTTATCCAAGGTCTGAACCCTGTAGGAATTATATCCGGGCTGAAGCACCTCAAAGCCATGCCCTTTTGCTCCAACAAACTCTACTTTTACGGAGCTGATATCGGGTGGATAATATGAAAAAGCTGTGCGGTCTCTCCATTCATTTTCCATGGTCGTATAGACCGGGGTCAGATATCGGGTCTGCCCCTCAATGCACATGACGAAAGGCCTTGATGAGTTTTGTTTGGTTTCAGGGTTGACGAGGAGCATATACGTGCCTTCATCATCCGGTGTGGCGCCCCCAACGTAATACATTCTCACCAGTTTGCTGCCCTGATAGAGTTCTATCTTGACCGCACCGGTAGCCAGCTGTTTGATCACATGTTCCTGAGCCTGTATTCCTACCATGCTTTTTATTGCCAGGTTCTTTACGACAAACAAAAGATTGAAAATGCCATCATTCCGGGCTTTGAATTTTTTGTTGACCTGCCAGTCGCCTGTCTTTATCTTCTCGAGCGTCACCTGATGCCCCGCTTTATCAACCAGGAATATTTTGGTGATCGATGCCGTGTCGGCAAATGCAAAATCGCGCAATTCGACGGGCACCGTAGTGCTGCCATTGCGACTGATCACAAACCAGGCAATCCCTCCAAGGAGTACGACAATCAGGAAGACAACAGTGTTCTTTTTCATGACGGTATAAGGAATTAAGTTTCTTTAGACAGGAATGATAAAACCGGGGAAGGAATGGCAAAGTTAAGCACTATATTTCTTTTTACGGAGATAAAAACGGCAGATCCCGAAAAACAGGATGAGCCCGATGGGAACAGTGGTATTAATCAGTTTCCATTTTAGTTCTTCGTTCTTCACTTTTTTCTTATCCAACAGCCGCAGGGTAATCTCCCTGGCCCTGACCGAAATCAGGCCAGAATCATCGCACAGGTAATTCATGCAATTGAGGATGAAATTTTTATTTCCAAAAAGCTGGTTCATGTAGAGATCAAAACCAAGCGGAACCACCTGACCGTGCTGAAAATCATTGCTGAGTATGCTTCCGTCTGACACAACGATCATCTTCGTATCCTTGCCCTTGTCCCTAAACCCGATGCGTTTACTCATGCGGATGGCGGTAGAAACCCTGTCCTTGTAGTTCGATTCGAAAGCCCCTTCCAGAAGCACCGCAACGGGTTCGTATGCGTTGCGAAACTGACGTTCGTCGGGGCGCATGCGGGCAATCGTAGTAGATACACGAGTTGGGGTATTAGAGGTACGTGTATAGCGAGAGGAATGAAGCAGGATGGTTTTTTTAATACCCCTGGCTGCAATGGTATCTATACTGCTGGCGAACTTGAATTCGATAAGGTCGAGATTTTTCACAATCGGGTGTTTGTCGGTTGGGGAGGGCCCGATCAGCGGAAAATAGACAAAGGGAACAAGTTGGAATTTAGGATCTCCTTGTTTGATCGATACGTTGATCGGTATCTGTGCACATTGCATATCGAGCAAGATGTTTGGATTGATCCTCACCCCGTATTTGAACAAGAGGTCCTCTAACTGCAATTGCTTCGGAAGGGCCAGGGTATAGGCATTGCGTTTCAGGCTGTCGAGCGGGGCGCTTACCGGGCTAACCAGCCAGAGCACTTTCCCCCCATACATGATGTACTGATCGATCAGAAATTTATCTTTCTCGGTAAAAGCGCTGTCGGGGCCGGCTATTATAATGGCTTTATACCGGGGGATGAAAGAGGTATCGTGGCTCAAGGTATCCATCAGCACCCGCATATTACCGTTGATGATGCGGTAGTCGATGCGGTAATATTCGCTCAGGGCTTTGGCGATGTCGCTGGTATGAACCGTATCGGCTTCGGCCTGGCCGTGAATGAATGCTATTTTGGGTTTTATCTCCGTTTTCAGTTTCCGGATCACGTTCGAGAGCTCATATTCCAGGGCCTCGATGGAACCGTTGAGTTGTTCTTCGGGCCCCAGGCCTTTCTGTGTTTTTAGAAGCTGCACGGGCAATTCCTTGCCTTTATAGAACACGAGCGCTCCGGGGAAAACGTATTGTTGCTTCACCCCACCCTCGTCGTTTGTTTCGAGGTTGGTGGGCTCTATTCCTTTTTCATACAACTGTTTGAAAAGCGCTTTTTGCTGTTTGGGGTCTTTATCGGCCGTAGGATTGATGAATTCATATTCAATATTGGGCGAATAGGCCCTGAATTCATTCAGCATTTCCTTGGTTTCGTTCTTCAGACGCACAAAACCAGCCGGAAAATCACCATCCAGATAGACCTTAAAAAACACCGGCTCATCCAGTCCTTTCAGTAACTGCTTGGTAACAGGGCTGAGTGTGTATCGTTTTTCGGTGGTAAGGTCGAATCGTTTGAATACATAGGACGCAATAAGGTTCAGGAGTATGATTACCCCGATCATCAGCACCAGGTTGATGAGGTCTCTTCGCTTCTTGTGTATCTTTTTAGCCTTCATTACCATTTTCTGCTTTCAAGGACGGTGCGTGTTCCCACCAGGAAGATGGCAATCAAACTGATAAAATAAAGCATATCGCGGGTATCGATCACTCCACGGCTCATGGAAACATAATGAGTATTGATGCTGAGGGAAAGAAGGAAAGAATCAGATTTCTTAAAGATTTCGAGCGAGGCCAGGTTATCGAAGCCAATGTAACAAAAGGCGCAAAAGGCAACTGCCATTACAAAAGAGATGATCTGGTTATCACTCAGCGAGGAAGCAAAGATGCCGATCGAGACAAAGGCCCCGCCCAGGAAGAGCAACCCGATATACGAACCCCACATACCACCGGTATCAATATTTCCGACAGGGTTCCCCAACTGATAGACCGAGAAGAAGTAAACCAAGGTAGGCAGCAGCGAAAAGATGACCAGGATGAAACCCGCCATAAATTTGGCAAAGACAATCTGCATATCGCGAAGCGGACGGGTCAGCAGGAGTTCTATCGTGCCCGTTTTGCGTTCTTCGGCAAATGAACGCATGGTAATGGCAGGCACCAGGAACAAAAACACCCAGGGAGCAATCTCAAAAAGAGGGTTGATGTTGGCATACCCGTTGTGCAGGACATTCGAATCGGCCTGAAAAACCCACATGAACAGGCCCAGCACGAGCAAAAACACCGTAATGACCACATACCCGATCAGGGAACTTAAAAAACTCTTGATCTCTTTTTGAAGAAGTGCGTACATAAGATGGGTGCAAAATTAACATTTTTGAGGGTATTCTGCCTAATCGGCCTAATTCGACAGAACATTTTTGCGCTACACGCAGAGATTTGCGATTTGCCCTTCTGAATCGAAATGACAACAGCCTGTTTATGTTGGGATGGCTGGCAACCTAACCCGTATCCTGGCATTTGAGACAGCTGTATCTATCAGAAATGGGAATGAAACCTGGAACCCTGATCTGAGAATACGCATCCCGGTCGTTCATCGAATATCAGGCAACGGTCAACTGCTTTTT
>JABDAO010000012.1:44995-45671 GCA_013289095.1 Bacteroidota bacterium
TCATCTTTTATATAAAACTGTATTCGTACATTTGTGTTTATAAAAACCACACCGATCCGGCTTTGCGGTCAGTCCTGAACCAAAGCATTTTGATCTTCATTCTGAATAAATAAAACTAAAAAACATGAACATGATATTCCCTCCCTATCTCGATGATCTGCTCGGCAAAGGCATTGCCTGGGAAATCTGCAAGGCCCGTACAGAACAAGCCTTAATAGACCATCCCGAAGACATCATCCAGATTTTGCATGCTCAAAGCATGTTGCATCATACCTATGAGAAAAACGAAGAATGCCTCGAAACCAATTTCAGGCTCCTGGAGCTTCCCATCGACCAGGAGTATGCCTCGCATGTGCACAACAGCATCGCATGCTGTTATGCCGAGACACAACGAATCGAGAAAGCCGTGGAGCACTACCTCAAAGCCTACGAGACCTACCCCGAGTTTGGAGAATGCCTTTTCAACCTCGGCGAATTGTACATCGGACGCTTTGAGTGGGACAATGCAATCGAAACATTCGAGAAACTGAGAACAGACTATCTCTGGCAGGATGAAGCGTTTGAAAAGCTGGGCTACCTCTACACGATCAAACAGGATTATGCCAAATCCAGGGATTGTTATCTGGAGGGCTATAAACTAGCCCCGGAAGACGAGTTCTGGGCAGAGCGTGTAGCT
>JABDAO010000013.1 GCA_013289095.1 Bacteroidota bacterium
TTTAATGATGAATTTGATGGTACAACCCTTGACAGGACAAAATGGGATACATACTCTTGTACCGTCTGCCCTGATGTCGGCAGTGGCATTTATATGGATGCCAATGAAGTTGAGAGTGAAGGCACGCTTAAGCTTATAGCCAGAGCGGATAATCCTGTTTGCGGTTCTACAACGAGGCCTTATAGTTTTGGAATGATCAGGGCTAACTGGAGTTATTCCTTTCAGTATGGCTTGTTTGTGGAAAGGGCCAAAATGCCATCTAATCCAGGTTTTTTTCCTACTTTTTGGTCAACAGGGGGCCAAAATGGAAGTGGGTCAGAGATTGATGTTTTTGAATATGGAACTTGTTCCCCTGGTATTTTGGCAGAAACGCTGCATCGTCAATATGACTTTAACGGAGATGTGGGCCAAGACCAGACAAAGACGCAGACAAATATGAATCTGTCTTCAAATTTTCATCTTTACTCAGCCGCATGGGATCCATACAGAATTGTTTATTATATTGATGGGATAGAGGTGAAAACAGTATGGAGGATGAGAGACGCTTACACCCAAGCCGTGATAGGTGGCTGCTCAGATCTTCCTACATTGCTTTATACTGACTATAATCTATTTCCTCAAGATCCGAATGATGACCAGAATCTTGAATCGGAATGCAAAATAGCCGGATTTCTGAATAACAATAAAGGCCCAACCGTTTCTCAGGATCAGTTAGAAATCGATTATATCCGTCTGTATCAATACACTCCTCAACCTGGATTCAGGGATCTATGCGCTCCCAATAGTAACATTTCAGGTGTGAATGATATTTGTAATCTCAATTCTGTGACCTATCAATTTGTAGGCGCCGAAGATGGAAATCCAGTATGGACTTGTTCCTCTAACCTTACCATCCTTTCCAGTACGGCAACAACTGTTACTGTTCATGCGAATTCACTTAATTCTGCTCCAGCCTGGGTACAAGCCAACTTTACCGGTCTAAATAAAGTTTGTTCCACCCTTATGTATGTTGAAAACATCTGGATTGGCCCTCCGCTCACCCCTGTAGTTACTTCAGCCCCTGTATCGCCTTTAATTATCGGGAATTATACATCCTGCACGATCTCTGCCAATGATCCGAATGCTACTTATTCATGGAGCGCTGGATCAGAAGTAGGTTTAACCCCTTCGGGTTTGAGTTGTTCCATTTCTGGTCAGCATGTGGGAACCACTGTTGTGTCTGTCACTCCATCCAATACTTGTGGAACAGTTCAAGCTTGCACTGCTCTGATACATGTGGTTACCAGTACAGGTGGAACAATTGGAGTGTTCACTGGAAAAACGATGCTCGATAAAGCAGGGACGGATAGCCTCAACAGCCCTGTCATATTTCCAAATCCTGCCAATAATCAGGTCAATATTCTATTAAATGCTTCCGAGCCTTTTACCATTACACTGAATGATATCCTGGGTAAAAAGATCACACCACTCCTCCAAAGGTCTGACCAGCAGGTAACATTAGATGTGAGCAACCTGCCGAATGGGCTTTATTTTTTAATGATCGACAACGGTGCCATTTTCCAACAAAAATTTATTGTACAACACCAGTGACATTCGCGGTAAAATGTGATGTTATTTTTCGGATAACCAAACCCAGATCTGAATATCCGGGCCAATGATTTGACTTACCATTTTACAATCCAACTAATACCTCAGACCCTGCAACAGTACGATGTTTGAAGCAATCACTTATCCTTCTGCACTACTTTCCTTTATTTTATCCTTTCTCCTCTTTAAGCGGGAGCAGACTGGGGCCGCTCTTCTCTGCATCTTGTTAGGCGGATTATTGCTCCGGATTGGAATTTCAGCTGACCCCTACCTGCATGATTGGGATGAAAGATACCATGCACTGGTTGCAAAAAACATGCTCCGTCACCCGTTTCTCCCTACACTTTATGAAACCCCGCTACTTTCTTTTGATTACAAAAGCTGGACGGGAAATCATGTCTGACTTCATAAACAACCTGTAGCATTATGGGGAATTGCGCTAGGTCTTAAACTATTTGGCGTGAATGAATTTGGATTGCGTTTTCCATCTGTATTACTTTCTACGCTGGCTATCTATTTGACATACCGAATAAGTAAAAACCTGTTCAATTCAGAAAAGATCGCTTTACTTGCAGCCTTTTTTCATGCAGTGAATGGATTAATCCTTGAGGTTACCGGAGGAAGGGTATCTACCGATCATGTGGACCTGTTTTTTCTGTTTTTTGTTGAGCTGGGAGTCTTTTTTGCAACTCAGTACCTGCATCGAACAACAATCTTGAACTGTGTTTTTATTGGATTAAGCATCGGCATCGCCGTCCTGTGCAAGTGGCTGACTGCATTGATTGTCATTCCTGTCTGGCTCATACTTGCTTTCAATCCGATTCGTTACCGGTTACTTTTTCTTCATCTTATCACCGTTTTGTTCACGGCAACGGTAGTTTTTCTTCCCTGGCATCTGTATGTTTTTTATAAATTTCCCTTAGAAGCAAAATGGGAATCCAGTTTATACACGAGACATTTGACCGAAGTTATTGAAGGAAGAACAGGGCCTTGGTATTATTTTTTGAATTCAGCCATGTCCTCCTTCAACGAATTACTATTCATCATCTTTGGCTGGTGGATCTATTCGCTCTGCTGCAAAAAATACGACGTACGCCTTCTGGCTCTCTGGATCTGGTTCATGATACCGCTACTCTTTTTCTCCTTCGCCAAAACAAAAATGCAGGGATATCTCCTCTTTACAGGACCTGCCATATTCATTCTCGTCGCCCACTTTAGTTCAACGATTTCGGCGTACAACACAACAACCAAACCAAGGAGATGGCTGATAAACGGAATGGTGTTCCTCACTGTGTTATTGCCGATAAGATATTGCATTGAAAGACTCAAACCATTTCAGGGTGTTGATCAAAGGAAGGTTGATGCCACATGGAGGATAAAGAAGTTGAATGACGGAACAATCCCTGGCAATACAGTGGTATTCAATAATCCCAACTACATTGAAACGATGTTCTATACCAGCTTTATTTCCTACGAATGGATGCCGAGCAAAGCGGAGGAAACTTTTCTACAAGAAAAGGGTTATCGAATCTATATACTGCCTGATCTGAAAAAGTAAGCGGAGCTGCCATATTTGAGAATAAAAACCGCCTCAGGCGTTAAACCCCTGGTTGACATCCCGACATGAACTGCTGAAGGCTTTAAGAGCCTTGCAAAATTCATTACAGCTAATTGATATAGAGCATCTTCCGACACCCGATTCATTCGTCTAAATGTTCAAAAGATGGACCTCCCGGGGCTTGCCTGCAGCCAAAAATAGCCTAACTTCGCCGCACTATTTACCCATCAAAGCAAAATCACTTCATGAAGCAAAAAATCTACCAGATCCTACTGGCTGCACTTGTCATTTTTAGTTCCGCCACACTACACGCACAACTTACTGTAACCAACCTCTCCCAGCTTAACTGCAATTGTTTTGGCGCCAGCACCGGAGGCATCATGGTATCTGTAACGGGAGGCGTTGGGCCACTTACCTATTCCTGGAACCCGGCGCCGGGCGCAGGACAAGGTACGTTTCATGCCTCTGGCCTCACGGCTGGCACCTATGATGTGATGGTAACCGATAGTATGGGCCATAACGGATCGCTCTTTGCTTCCATTACCCAACCCACCGCCATTTCGCTCTCTCCCAGCTCAACTTCTGCGGCTTGCGGTTCCAGCAATGGAAGTGCATCTGTTTCTCCCACCGGAGGCACAGGCGCATTTTCATATTCCTGGACGCCCGGAGCAAATCTTACAGCGGTATACTCATTTCTCTCAGCAGGCATCTACACCTGTTATGCTAAAGATGCCAATGGCTGTCCGAGTAATTTATCGATAAGCGTTACAAACCCCAATGCCCCTGTTATAAGTACAAGCACGCTTCCGGTAAGTTGTTTCGGCACAACTACCGGCAGTGCATCGGTTAGTGTAACAACGGGCACTGCCCCGTTTACCTATTCCTGGAGCCCGGGTGGCTCAACTACTGCTACCGACAATGCACTTCCGGCCGGCGCCTATCAGGTTACGGTTACTGACCAATTGGGTTGTAAAGCGGTTGCTCCGGCCATCGTTACAGGGCCTGCCGCAGCGCTTGTGGCTACAGTCTCTGCAACAGGTGTGCTTTGCACCGGCCAGGCAAACGGAACGGCAACCGTTGCTGCCAACGGAGGCTTAAAACCCTATAGCTATTCCTGGTCTATTGCCGGAGGCTCAACAACAGCCGGAGTGACCAGTCTGGCACCAGGGGCTTATACATGCATGGTTACCGATGGAAACGGGTGTACCGCCTCTGCAACGGGCAGTGTTACCCAACCCGCCGCTCCACTTACTTCTTCTGCAACAAGTACCAATGTGCTTTGTTTTTATGAGTCAGACGGAACGGCCAAGGTTACTCCTGCCGGCGGAACACCTCCCTATCAGTATATGTGGAGCCCCACTCAACTCTTCACCGCTTCGGTAACAGGGCTTCCAGCCGGGAATTACAGCTGCACCGTGACAGATACCAACGGATGTTCAACCATACAAACCGTAAGCATCACCCAGCCATCTCCCCTTACGGTAAACACAACGGCAAAGAGCGTAACCTGTTTCGAAGGAAGCAACGGAGCCGCTTCTGCCCAGGTTACCGGAGGCGTGTTGCCTTATACGTATTCCTGGAGCATGTCGGCTGCCTCCATCAACGGCAACGGATCGGGCCCACGTGTGCTCCGTCAAATCCTCACACCTACCGATACGATCAGCAATTTGGTCTCTAATTATTATGTGTGTTATGTCACCGATTCAAATGGTTGTACTTATAGCACAGGGGCCAACATACAGCAACCCAGCCAACCGGTCGATTCGCTTCATATCAAACAGGCTGCCTGCGGATCCAGCAACGGGGCCATCAGCGCTTACAATGTACTTCCTTATACCTATTCCTGGAGCACGGGCGCAGGTAATGTTACCTCGATCAGCAACCTGCATGCAGGCCTTTACGTGGTCACCATCACCAATCCGAACGGATGTGTGCTTACAAACAATGTTACCGTTGCCGATACCATGGGGCCTCTGCTCAATAACAATTTCACGAATGTAAACTGTTTCGGCGCTTTAACAGGCACAGCTTCTGTAACTGTTAACGGAGGCACTGCGCCCTATACCTACTCCTGGAGTCCGGGCATCGGAATAACGCCTACCATCACCAATCTGGCTGCCGGCAATTATACGGCAACGGTTTCTGATGCAAATGGTTGTCAGGCCTATTCAGCAGTAACAATCATCCAACCCGCAACAGCCCTGATCGTACCGGTTACAGTCACCAATGTAACTTGTAACGGAGAAGCCAATGGTTCGGCCACCGTTAATGCCTCCGGCGGCACCGGGCTATATACTTATTCCTGGACAGCAGGCTCTAACACCTCGTCTGTGCCTGCCGTAGGGGCCAGCACCTATACGTGTATCGTAATGGATGGCAACGGATGTACAGATACCGCCAAGGCAGTAGTCGCGCAGCCAGGCATACTCAGCATCAATGCAACAGCAACCAACGTTACCTGTTACGGGTTAACCAATGGGATCATCCATACAAACACCAGCGGCGGCAATCCTCCGTATTCCTACACCTGGCCCCTTAATGCCTCAACTGCCGATTCATTGGCCTTGCTCGCGCCCGGCACTTATGATGTGTTTGTGACAGACAATCTGGGTTGCAGTTCTACCCAACAGGTTTCAATCACACAGCCTGCTTCAGCGCTTACATCTACTTCTTCGTTCGTTAATGTGAAATGCAACGGAGCACAAACAGGCTCGGCAAGCGTTACTGCCGCAGGCGGAACAGGGGCGTATGCTTATTCCTGGAGCAATGGCGGTACGAGTGCAACAATCATTCATCTTGTGCCTGGTACTTATACCTGCTCCATCTCCGATGCAAATAGTTGTACTTCCTCTCAGTTTATTTCTATCAGCCAACCGCTTGCACTCCAGCCTGTGCTTACCTCTGTGCCTTCAACCTGTTTTGCGGGCTGTAATGGAACATGCACGATCAGCACTACGGGTGGAAGCCCCGTATATACCTACTCCTGGAGCCCGGTCAGTTCATCAAGCAGCACTATTGCCGGGTTGTGTGCAAACACTTATTCCTGCTGGGTAACCGATGCATCGGGTTGCCGGGACAGCGTACATGTTGCGCTTGTTGATCCTGCAAAACTTACCGTTTCTATGAGCAGTTCATCGAGCGCCTGTTCGACTTCCTGTAATGGCACGGCAAGCAGCACCGTAAGCGGTGGCACCGGAACATACCAGTATGCGTGGACAGGCAGTTCACAAACCACTCCTTCGATCACCGCCCTGTGTGCAGGTCAATACACACTCACCGTTACCGATGCAAATGTGTGTCAGGCGGTTGACAGCGTGATCGTAACTGCTCCCCCACCCCTGGTGATAAATCTTACCGGGGTGAATGCAACCTGTAGCGGTTGCGACGGTTCTGAAACAGCTGCTGTTTCGGGAGGCGCCGGGGCCTATAGCTATTCCTGGGGCGCCCTTCCTTTCGTGACTGCTACTGCTACTGCACTTTGCGGCGGCACTTATACCTGCATTGTAACCGATGGAAATGCATGTACACAAACAGCTACATCAACGCTAACACAAAGCGCTTCGCCCCATATTACCGGAACAGTCATCGCAACTTCGTCGGGAGCGGTTTCACAGGGATGGGCTTATCTGGTCTTGTATGACACCATCCTGAAACGTCAGCAAGTGGTAGACAGTGTGACGATCAGCGCAGGCCGCTATACATTTACCAATTCTGTCGGGCATACCTTCCTGGTCTATGCAGTACCCGACACAACCATCTACCCTGGCACAATGAAAACCTATGCCGGTCATGCTTTCCAGTGGGACAGCGCCCAGGTGTTCAACGCACCTTGCGGAACGGCCGACACGGCAAACATTACCGTCTTCCAGCTCGCCCCTATGGGCGGCTCTGGTGTGATGTCGGGAACGATCCAAAAAGATTCGGGCTTTGTGGCCCGTGTTATTCCCGGATACCCAAGCGTATTGTTGGATGGAGACCCGGTACCGGGCCTCGATGTAAACCTCGAACAGCACCCGGGTACTATCATTGCACACCAGAATACCAACAGCGCCGGGGCCTATAGTTTCACTAATATTCCTGTCGGCACGTTCGAGGTATTGGTTGATATACCCGGTCTTGGCATGGTTTCGCAATATGTACGAACGGTAACGAGCAATCAGGTGTTTACAAACCTGAACTATATGGTAGATTCTACCCATATATTCCCCGATACGGTATTGGTTACTGCCATCAAACCTGTTCCGCTTGCGCCCCATTTTGCGAACAGCCTTTCGGTATCGCCAAACCCGTTCAAGGACCAGTTAAACATCCGATACACACTTGCCACAGCCTCAGATGTAGTGGTGGAAATCTACAACGTATTGGGCGAAAAAGTGGCCCTCCTTGCTTCCGGACATCAGGATGAAGGATTACACACCTATCAAATCACTGCCTCCGAATTTAGCCTCGACGAGGGCGTATATATGGTGAGGCTCGTGATGGGCGGCACTACATACACCAACCGCATTGTCAGTATCAGGTAAAAACAACCTCTTGCTTTTCGCATGCATACCCCAAGCCCCTTCTGTTTATTCAGAAGGGGCTTTCTCTTTTTATTCCCCGTTAAAAATGGAATATCAGGCCGGAGTTTGAATGTCTTTTGTTTAAGGATATTTCAGATATCTTAATAAGTAATACCCTTTCAGGCGTAGGTCTTCCCGAAAATGGCTTATATTTGAATACAATTACAAACGGGGATCCAACAACCTCCTTACACACTGAACAATGAAAAATAAATACTTCGCGCTATTCCTATTTATAGGAGTCCTGCTGGTTTCGGCCAATATCAAGGCACAGGTAACTGTCAATTCAAATGTCACCGGTGGTTGCCGGCCTCTGGATGTGTT
Organism: Bacteroidota bacterium; assembly: GCA_013289095.1. GTDB lineage: Bacteria > Bacteroidota > Bacteroidia > Palsa-965 > Palsa-965 > Palsa-965. The sequence continues at coordinate 8,032 of JABDAO010000013.1, forward strand.
CTTCACAGCCGGCGTACCGACAAACGCCACCACCTTTGTGTGGAGCTATGGCGACGGTACACCAAACGGAACAGCGATAAACCCCAATCACGTATATGCCCTTCCCGGACAATACCTCGCCGAGCTGCAGGCTTACGATGCCAATTCAAATTTCCTGGGCAACAACTTTGCCTACATCACGGTAAACGGGTTCGGCGATTCGCTCAACTCCAGCGCCACTTCTTTCTGCCCCGGCGATAATTACAGCGCTTGTCTTCAGATCTGGGGCGTAACCCCGAATATCATTACCTGGAATTTCGGCGACGGGTATTCCACCATGAACGATTATACCTGTAGCCCGTCGCACGTTTATACTACTCCCGGCACCTATACCGTAAAATGCGCAGCCAACTCCGTTTGCGGAACAGATACCGCCTACGCCGTGCTGCATGTATCATCTACAGCCGGTTTCAACCATCCTCCCCAGTTTTATGTGCAAAGCGACAGTGTCTGCCCCGGCGATCAGGCCGTGTTCGAGACCGATTGGAATTACCAGAACTTTTCTCTCAACTTTGGCGATGGCACCATCATCACCCAGACCCCAAACCCAAATGGCAATAACAATACCCGGTTTATGCATACCTATGCAACCCCGGGCAACTATCCGGCAAACATCACCTATTTCAATTCCTGCGGAAATTCGATTGTAGAACGTGATACCATTCATGTGGTAAATCACCTGCAAGTGGAAGGAACAATTACATTCGAGATCAATTACGGACAGCATTACGATACCGCCTGCATCAACTCCACCGTTCAATTTTATCCCGATCAGAACGGCTTTCACACCTATAGCTGGAATTTCGGCGGTGGGTTGACCGACACCTCTACCCAAGTATCGCCAACCAAAAAGTATGCAGCGCTCGGAAAATTCCCCGTCACCCTTACCATCACCAACGGATGCGGGAACACCAAGTCGGTGGTTGATACCGCAAAGATTGTAAACACCCTGCCTTTCGGAGGACTTACGTCTACGATCAGCCCTACCAGCATTTGTCCCGGTCAGGCTATTGTCTATTCAGCCTACGCCAACAACAGCAACGGCAACGACCCAAGCATTTCTTTTACCTGGTCGTTTGGTGACGGCAACTCTTCGCCCGGCAGCCAGGGTTCATACCTCATGCCCAATGCCGGGACCTATACCGTAAAATGTGTAGGGCAAAACGGTTGCGGAACAAAAGATTCCTCTTCACAAGTCATTACCGTTACCACCGGATTGACCCCGGTGAAGACTGATTACCATTATGAATGTACCGGGTCAAGCCGTCCGGCATGTCCTACCGATTCGCTTGTCTTTATCTTTGCCCCCGCAGGAACCGGCACTGTTCACTGGGATTTTGGCGATGCCACCAACGCCAATGCCACTCAGACCCTGGTCTACAACAATACCACCTACCTGTTTGTAAAACATGCTTACCAGGCCAACGGACATTACATAGCAACGGTTACCTATACAAACCCCTGCGGAAATTCGTTCTCAGATACTACCGGTCTGTTCATAGCCCCACACGTGAGTAATTTCGGAAACGGAAATGGCAATATTTTACTGTACGACAACACCGTCTATCCCTGTCAGGGAACCCCCATTCCCTTCTATGCACTCCAGGGTTCTACCTATGTCTGGAACTTTGGCGATGGAACCGGAACCCTCGTTACGCATTCAACCCTTGCCCCTGTTTACCACGCATTTCAAAATGCCGGGAAATACCTGGTTACCGTAAGAGCCTACAATGCCTGCGGAAACTCTGCGGTTGATTCTACTACCGTTAATATCCCGAATTCATCCATCAAGATAACCACCAACTCGGTGAATTCGCAATGTCTGAAAGCCGATGGCAAGGCCATTGCCGTAGCAAGCGGAGGCACGGCCCCCTATAAATACCAATGGTCTAACGGACAGTCTACCTTTATTGACGACTCCATCCCTGCCGGCATCTATGTCATCAACATAACCGATAAAAACGGATGCAGCAATTTCAACATCGCAACCGTGAGTGATGCACAGGCGCCTACCATTACCGTGAGTACGGTGGTAGATGTTTCGTGTTACGGTGGCAATAACGGAGCCATTGCCCTGAACCTCATCGGCAGCTCTTCGCCCTATACCTATCATTGGTCTACAGGCGCCACCTCTCAAGACATCAACAACCAGGTTGCTGGCCCGAAAGAAATTACCGTTACCGATGCCAACGGTTGTATAGCCACCAAGAGCGTAAACATCGGGCAATCGCCCCCGGTCGATGTATCGATTGTGGTACAAAGCGCCACCTGTGGTGTTGCCAATGGTTCGGCCACAGCTGCCGTGAGCGGAACAACCGGCCCATATAACTACAACTGGTCTAACAATGCCACCACAGCCTTCAATACGGGTCTTACCCCAGGCAACTACTCCGTAACCGTTGTCGACAACAACGGCTGTTTGTTTTATGATGCCGCTACGGTGAGTAACGTAGGCGGGCCTGTTATTTATGAGGATTCTACAACCGGTACGGGTTGCGGCAATGCCCTGGTCAAGATCTATACACATGCTGCAGGTGGCACTTCTCCCTATACCTATTCCTGGTCTACCGGCGCTGCTACTCCGGTGCTCAGCAACGGAGGGGTAGGCAACTACATGCTTACGGTAACCGGTGGCAACGGATGCAAATCTGTTTCATCGTTCAACGTTACACACAATCTTCCGGCCGCCATTTCGCTTTGTATCCTCACCGTCGATTCGGCAACAAACACCAACTTTGTGTTATGGCAAAACCCCGTCAGCTCAGAGATAGACCATTACAATATCTACCAGGAAAGTTCCCAGGCCGGTTTGTACTACCTGATTGATACGGTAAGCTATCTCCACATCAGCCAGTGGAAGGATCCGGTTTCCAACCCACAGACCCGGTCGTGGAAATACAAGATCAGCGTGGTAGATATGTGCGGTGATGAATCAGCCCTCAGCCCCGAGCACAAGACCATACACCTCAATGCCAACCTCGGTGTGGGCGGTGTAAACAATTTGATCTGGGACGAATACGTCGGGTTCAACTACAGCAGCTACAACATCTACCGCTATACCATGGCAACAGGCTGGGTGCTGATTGCTACGGTTCCGGCTTCGGTGCTGTCATACACCGATGCTTCGCCCCCTGCCAATACGCTCGATTATTCGGTCGAAGCTGTTGCCAATTACAACTGTAACCCGCAATCGCATGCGCAGATCAACACCTCCCGGTCGAATATCAAGACTATTGCCTCCGCAAGCCCTACCGGAGTGTCGGATGTTGAACGCGCTTATGCCTTTGGTCTCTACCCGAACCCGAACGATGGAAACTTCACCATCACCTATCCTTACAGCGAGCAAGGCTACCTTATTACCGTGCTCAATGCCGTAGGACAAGTTATCGATGAACTGCGCATCACCTCGGGCGAATCGGCCGCTGTTGCCAACAGCAAACAAATTGTTGTGCATGGGCTTCCGGCCGGCTTATATTCTATTGCTATTGCAAGCCCCAACGGTACGGTCCATAAAAAGGTTGTGGTGCGCTGATAGGCCCATCCTTGCTAATATTTCCCTACATTTGCCCACGCCACAAAGCGTGGGCAAATTTTTGTCATGAGTAAGCGTCTTCTCTTTCTCCTCATCATTCCCCTCCTGTTTGTCATTGCCTCGCCGGTAGTGGCCCAGCAATATAATATCAAAACCTATACAACAAAAAACGGGCTTGCCAATTCAAACGTCAACCACATCTATCTCGACAAACGGGGCTATCTCTGGATGTCTACACAAGGCGGCATCTCGCGTTTTGACGGAAAGTTTTTCAAGAACTATACCTCCCACGATGGGTTACCTGGCAATGACATCACTTCTATTGGCGAAGACCGCAGCGGAAACATCTGGATAACCACCAACAACTTTGGCGTATCTAAATTCGATGGTCTGCATTTTACAAACTACACCGTAAAAGACGGTCTGGGAAGCGATGTGGTCTATGCCGTTTATGCCGACGAGGGCAACAACGTTTGGTTTGCAACACTCGGCGGCATCAGTTGTTTTTCACCTATCCGGCAACAGGGCGAAAAACCTTTTCATACCTATACCGTGCGAGACGGGCTGCCTGCCAATGAATACTATGCTATAGCGCCCGACAAAGCCCACAACATCTGGTTTGGTTCGCGCAAGAAAGGGCTTTGCAAATTCGACGGGAAACATTTTCTTTCCTACCCCTTTGCCGATGCTGCTCACGAAAGCAATGTCTTTTCACTGCTTTGCGATGCTGCCGGTAAACTCTGGATCGGCACCACCAACGAGGGTGTTTGTGTGTTAGAAGGAGGAAAGATCATTCCGGGAGGCATTGAAAAGCTGAAATCATCGTTTATCAGTTCCATCAAACAAGATAGTCACCAGGCCATCTGGTTTGGTTCTGATATCGGGCTCTATAAGTATTGTGAAGAAAAACCCGGTTCGCTCTTTTCAGAAAAAAACGGTTTGCCCTCGGCCAACATCGGCTCGCTCGCTACCGATTATGAAGGAAACATCTGGATCGGTTCGGGTCTGGGGGTTTGTCAGTTTAAGAACGAAGCAATTGTTACCTTTTCCGAAAAAGAAGGCCTGGCCAACAACAAAGTCATTTCCTTTTTGCAGGATAGAAACGGCGAATCGCTCGTAAGCTGTTCGGGCGATGGATTGAGAAGCTTTGACGGAAAAAAATTCAGCGCCCTGCCCCTGAAAGAACTCAAAGGAACAAATGTGCAATGTATGTTCCAGGACAGCCATCACCATATCTGGCTGGGGTTTGAATCGAATTCGGCCAGCAGCCTGGTGGCGCTGGAGAAAAAAAAGGACAAATACTCTGTCCTCAAAAATTACAAAGGCCTTTGCGGAAAACCGGTCAGCACCGTTAGCAAGATTGTGGAAGATCATGCCGGCAATATCTGGATTGCTTCGTACGGACATGGTTTGTTCCGAATCCAGGGCGAGAACGTTGAAGCCTTTGGAAGCCCCTCTGATTCTATCCCCCTCAATATACTTACCCTGTTTATCGATCACGCCGGATGTTTGTGGATCGGGTCTGCACAAGAAGGATTGCTGAAGTACGACGGAAAAAAAATCGATCATCTTTCAAAAAAAGATGGCCTTGCCGATAATACCATCTGGAGCATCACCGAAGATAAAGAGGGAAATCTCTTTTTGGGAACAGCCGAGAACGGCATTTCTGTTTACAACCGGAAAACATTCACCACCCTCAGCGCACGCGAAGGCCTGGCCTCGAACCTGGTATATGCCCTTTGCTTCGATGCAAAAAACAGGCTCTGGGCCGGAACCGACAAGGGAATAAACAAACTCCTGCTATCGGCCACCTTTGCCATCGATTCTATTAAATACTACGGAGAAGAAGATGGGTTGATGGGCACCGAAATAAGCCAGAATGGTTTTGTACACGATGCTTCCGGAAAACTCTGGATCTGCACCACCAACGGCCTCACCCGGTATGATGCAACGATGGATTACATCAACAACACCCCGCCAAGGGTGATCCTCAACGGAATCCGTCTTTTTTATCAGGAAATGGATTGGACAAAATATGCCGACCATATCGATCCTGTCACCAAACTTCCGTCTAATCTTTCCCTGCGTTACAAAGAGAATCACCTGACGTTTGATTACCAGGCCCTGACAACAGCCAACGTACATTATCAGTTCAAACTCGATGGGTTGGATGCCGACTGGTCGCCGCTCACTACCAACACACAGGCCGTATACACCAATATACCCGCAGCCGACAATTATACCTTCATGGTCAAGGCCATCAATGCCGACGGGTATTGGAGCGCCAACATCGTATCGTTCTCCTTTCGCATCACCCCACCTTTCTGGAAGACCTGGTGGTTCTATACGCTCAGCATACTCCTCATCGTTGGTTCAGTGGTGTTCTTTATCAGCCGCCGCACCGCCAAACTCGAACAGGAGAAAAAAATACTCGAAGAACGCGTAGAAGAACGCACCATCGAACTTAAAGGCGCCAATGATCAGCTCAGCCATGCCTTCAAAGATATTAAAGACAGTATCAACTATGCCAAACGCATCCAACAGGCCATCTTACCGTTAGAAACCGAAATCCAGAAAGCCCTGCCCCGGCATTTTATCTATTTCCGCCCCCGTGATGTGGTGAGCGGCGATTTTTATTGGTTCAACAAAAAGAATGACCGCATCTATCTGGCTGCATGCGATTGTACCGGACATGGAGTACCAGGCGCATTCATGAGCATCATCGGCAATTCACTGCTCAATGAAATAGCACACGAACCCAGCATCTCCGAACCCGCACACATACTCAACGAGCTGCGCGATAAAATCATCACCGCACTCAAACAACGTTCGGGCGAACAAGAAAGCAAGGACGGCATGGACATGATGCTTTGCTGTATAGACAAGACAACCAACAAACTGACCTTTGCAGGGGCCAACAACCCCTTGTACATTATACGCAAGGGCGAGCTCAACGAATTCAAAGGCAACAAACAACCCATAGGCGTTTATGGCGATGAGCTAAAACCCTTTACCAACCAGCTGTTCGATCTGGAACCCGGCGATCAGGTGTATCTGTTCAGCGATGGCTACCCCGATCAGTTTGGAGGCCCGCGGGGCAAAAAGTTTTTATACACCCGTTTCAAGGAATTGCTGGTCTCCATTTCATCCAAAACCATGGAAGAACAAAGCGCCGAACTCGACAAAGCCTTCCAAACCTGGAAAGCCGATCAGGAACAAGTAGATGATGTGCTGGTGATAGGGATCAGGGTGTGAACATACTCTATCATAGTCCTTTTCAAAGCAATTTATGCCGAATATGTGTTTGGAGCTAAAGCCAAAAATGGGAGGCATCTCTACCCCGCGCTTTAGCGCGGGGTGAAAGCTAACCTACATGGGCTTTAGCCCAAATCAAAAGCGCAGGTCAGTGCACAGAACGCTCAGCCAGGTCTATACGCCAATTCGTCATTTGGGCTAAAGCCCAAAATGGGAGGCATCTCTACCCCGCGCTAAAGCGCGGGGTTATTTATTTCTGTAAGTTGGGTTTCTAAAATCACACTCGATCAGGCTATATCAAGCCCATATTTGCACACCTTTAATAAATAACCCCGCGCTTTAGCGCGGGGTGGAAGCTAACCTACATGGGCTTTAGCCCAAATCAAAAGCGCAGGTCAGTGCACAGAACGCTCAGCCAGGTCTATACGCCAATTCGTCATTTGGGCTAAAGCCCAAAATGGGAGGCATCTCTACCCCGCGCTAAAGCGCGGGGTTATTTATTTCTGCAAGTTGGGTTTCTAAAAACAAAAACGGATTAAGCTATCTCAAGCCCATATTTGCACACCTTTAATAAATAACCCCGCGCTTTAGCGCGGGGTGAAAACTAACCTACATGGGCTTTAGCCCAAAAACACAAAGACCAGCTTGCACTAATCCCGAACCTGTTTCATTTACCGCATTCAGAGAGCACTGATATATTACGAGAGATTACATATAGAAGATTAAATCCTCTTTCATATCTTTGACGGGCAGTTGTATTGTGAAGCTGCAAGCATTGCTGGACATACACTTGAAATACCTAATTTAATATCTGTGAGATCAAATGCCACACCTGCGAATCTGGATACATGCTGTTTGGGGAACAAAAGAACATCGACCCTATTTGCAGCCTGATTTAAAAAAGCAGGTTATCGAACATATTTTCGAAAATGCAAGGGCCAGGAAGCTACATCTGATTCGGGTAAATGGACATGTAGATCATCTTCACTGCCTCTTGTCATTAAATGCTGATCTCAGCATAGCAAAAACGATGCAATTAGTAAAGGGAGAATCAGCCTTTTGGGCAAACAAAGTAAGAATCATAGCTCCTAAATTTGAATGGGCAGAGGAATATTTCGCGTCCTCCGTAAGCGAATCAATGATTGACCGGGTTATCTCATACATAGATAACCAGGAAGAGCATCACAGAAAAGTAACTTTCAAAGATGAATATGCCAAATTCCTCACTGCTCATAAGTTGACTTGAGGGATGGTTTTCAGGAACGAGACCTGAGACACAGTCGTGGTCCCTTCATTTAAGGGCATCTCTGATAACCCCGTTTTCTTGACCTCTCCCTGACCCTCTCCCAAGGAGAGGGAATGTTTGGAAGAGGTTATTAGAGATGCCCTTAAGCTAAAACCCGATCCTGGCTCTCTTTTAACCCGGCCTCGGTTTAGCCGAAGGCGGATTATTTAATCATATCCATTCGCTTTAGAAAACCAAGACGATGTATTACAGATCAATTTTTTATTCCAATTTACATACACCATGGGTCAGCACAGGCTGAACCTCATTCTCTGCTTCCAGACCCAGCCAAATGGGTACTGAAAGCAGGGCTGAATCCGAAAACAAATTCTATTTTTACTTAAACTTTCAACACCCATGTCCTCCTTCGAATTTCAACCAACGCTCGAAAACGAAACAGTACGTATTCAACCCCTCCAAAGTGCAGACTTCGAGCTGCTTTACAAGATAGCCTCCGACCCCTTGCTTTGGGAACAACACCCCAACCCGAATCGTTATCAACGCGAAGTATTCGAAACTTTTTTTAAGGGGGCAATAGAATCGGGAGGAGCCTTTTTAGTGTTCGACAAAAAGACAAACCAGCCCATAGGCAGTTCGCGTTTTTCTGATTTAAACCCTGGCCAAAATACCGTTTGCATCGGCTACACCTTCATAGCCCGCGATCATTGGGGTTCTGTCTATAACCGCGCCTTTAAGACACTCATGCTCGATCATGCCTTCCGTTTTGTGGAACATGTTGTTTTTAAGATCGGGGCCTGCAATATACGTTCGCAGACTGCAATAGAACGTTTGGGCGCCATCAAGATTGCCGAAGCAGAGATTGCCTATTTTGGAGAAGCGGAAAAACCCAATTTCATTTATCAGATCGAAAAGAAGGCTTGGGAACACCGGACTCAGGCTTCAGTTATCTGAACCCTGAAAAACGGAGGTATTAAGATAACCACTAAGTTCAGACAAGGCAACGAACACTTAGCAGAAAGGATCTTAGCAAAACCAACCCAAAATAAAAGTTGTCCAGCACAACACCCCTCCCATCCCTGCAACTTACCATTCCCGGTATTTTATCAAAACTAAGATAATCAGTTCAAAAATTAGTCCAATTTGTACTGGCTTTGCCTGCAAAACCACCTGCGCTCTAAAACCCATACAGCGCTGGGCTTGCGTCAACTATCAAGGCGATCAATAGGATAAAAAAACACGTTTTCCTGATAATTAATAGTTTCTCTCCCCGGTCCTGTTCATCAGACAAATGCATCTTAAAAAACGAAAAATAACACGACTTCATGTAATTTCTTTTGAAGTGTTCCGTTATTAATATCTGAAAGTGTAATTATCTTTGCCCGCTTAAAAGATCGTTTAAAATGAAAATGCTTCAAAAACAACAAATACAGTTCGAAGAAAACCTGGTTACGGGTGCTGGGCGTTGTTCGGTAATTAGCAGGTGTAGTACAAAAGGGGTTTGAGGGACAGCTTTGGAATACTAAAATGCGTTTATGTCATTTCCTTTCATGTTGCTGTGAAAAAAATTCTTTTTGTAAGCTTTTCAAACCTTTTTGATATCAAAAAGGTTTGAAAACATACCTCTTAGAACCATTTTGATATCAAAAAGGATTTGATTCACACCTTTCAAAACCATTTTGACATCAAAAATATCTCAATTGCTACATTTTAAAACTGTTTAGATATCAAAAGATTTTTAATTCAACCCATTTAAAACCTTTTAGATATCAAAAAGGTTTTAATTCAAGCAGTTCAAAACCATTTTGACATCAAAAAGGTTTTGATTCACATCATTTAAAACCGTTTTGATATCAAAAGGGTTGTAAATACTCTGGATAGATTTTTAGAACATTCATTATTTTGGAAATGAGCCAGTTAAGAACCGATTGGCCATCAATTAAGTCACGAACAATTAAATAAAAACACCATGTCAAAAGCAATTTTAAAATTTCATGGGTTAACTCCGGCACAAAAGCTGGCCCGTGCAAGAGAGATAGTAGCCAAAATGACCGGTAATACTAATTTTACAAATCCGACGCCTTCTCTGGCATCAATATCCGCAGCCATAGACGATGCCGAAAAAGCATTGGAAGCCGCTGGAGGTGGCGGGCCAATTTCAAAGAAAGACCGAAACAACAAGGTAGCCTTGGTAGTACTACTGATGACGCAGCTGACAAGTTACATCAACGCCGTGACAGATGATCCGGTAAAACTTCTCACTACAGGTTTAACGTTGAAGACAGAAAAAAAACGTGGTAAACGTGTCTTCAGGGCTACACCCGGCAAAAAAGCCGGGACTGTGGCAATCGAAGCTCCGCCGAACAAGGCCCGAGCCCATAAATGGCAATACGGGTATGATCCAGATACCCAGTCGAATGTCGTTCCAGCCAATATCGTTTGGTTAGATTTACCGATTACTTCGGCCTCGCATACTGCTATCGAAAACCTCACCACCGGTCATAAAGTATGGATACGCCACGGATATGTATATTCAGGCCCCAAAGGAGGTGACTATCCTTATGGTGATCCGGTTTCGGTTATAGTGCCTTAGTAAAAAAGAAAGAGGAAGAGCAAGAGAAGCATGGAGAATCTCCGTGCTTCTTCATGTTCTTCATGTCTCTGTGCTAAATACAAAGCCAATTAACGCAAGCCAGGGTTCAGAAAAACACAAAGAACCCATTCAGGAAATAGAAAAACCCAAACACCCCCACCACAATACTCAGGTGCCAGACAATCTTTTTCTTGGCCAGGGCGGCAATAGATGCCAGCAGGATAGAAACCTGCAAAAAGATAACCGCTATGCCAAACTTTTCTGAATGCCCTTTTGATTCATCCCTCACCGCTTCATATCCCTTGGCTTCGGCGCTGATCTGTTCTTTCTCAGCAGCATATTTGCTGATCTGTGTGCTATACTTGTCGAGTTTTTTCTGGAGTTCTTCCTTGTTTGCCGCAAGGGCGGTGTTGCTCAGCTGCAATTCAAGGTTTTCTTTTTGCATCTCATAGATATAGCTCTTGATGCTTTTGGCCTGATAATAGGCCCATGCATCACTGGCCTTGCTCTGGCTCAACAGCGATTTGGTGCTATACCCTCCTCCTTTAAACGTGCTCAGCGTTGCAAACACCGCAAACAGCACCGTTGTGAGCGAAAGATAATTTAACCACTTTTCTTTTTTTTCTTCGGCCATGGGTTTTATTTTTTTTGGAGTACGAAGATAGGGATTGGTTTTGAGATGCGTTGGATTTACCAGGAGTGACATGCCTTGGCTTTACGATGGGTTACATGCTTTGCTTTTACCACGGAGGCACGGAGGGCACGGAGAGAAACGAAGAAATTCAGGGTTGATCGGAGGACGGATAGAGAAACGCAAAAGGAGCTCTTCCCAGGACCTCTCCCTCAATCACTCACCCAAGAAGAGGGAAGTCTTGGTGCTGAACCACAGAATATAGCGATGCTCTCAAAAACCTTTTCCACAAAGGCTCTCCTCACCATGGGAGAGGAGCCGGAGGAGAGGTCAACAGAGGGCATGAAGAAATTCAGGGCGGTTTTAATGGAGCAGATAGCAGGGGTCTTGCTGAGATTTTTGATTTAGTATGCAAGTCAGTTGGTTCCCCCACCTTAAAACAGACAAGATTCATTTTGACCGAATCCCCTTTTTCAAACGAGTCAAATCTCTTGCTCCATGATGTATGCGAAGGATGGTAATTCGGGGGTTGACAAACCGATAGACAATTCGGTAATTGTCCTCAATAAGTTCGCGAATAATCTGATTGTCAAATTCGGGCACTACTCTTCCCGATTCAGGAAATTCGTTGAGGCTCTCTACCCGTGCAATGATTCGCTCACTTGTTTTACGGGCGTAAAACTGCGAATCTTTAGAAATATATTCGTGAATTTGATCAATATCCTTGTAAGCCGTTTCTACCAAACAATCATGCCCATTTCTTTTTCAACGAACGAATCACTTTGGCATGTGAAATGACCTCTCCCCTGTCCGCCTGTTCAATTCCTTTCTGAACCTTATCCATAAAGATCAATCTTTCCAGCAGGTCATCGAGTTCGAATTTTTTGGGTAATTCATTGATTGCCAGTATTGCTGTTTGTCGTGTCATAGCGCATTATTTTTACACTGGTTCAACTACTCTCATCAAATATAAGAAAAAGCTATTTATGCCAAAAATCATCTGTTTTTTGCTTTCAACAATGGGTTTAATCCTTTCCGAAAGTCCGTTTTAAGAAACAAGATCTACTCTGGCCTGTAATAATTTCTCCAGATCCAGTTTCATTTGTACAAACTGCAATCCGCTGATCTGTGAATAATCGAGGCTACTTTACTTCTGAGGCTGAGCGATGTGCACGGGAAAGTCACAGACACGTCAAACTTTTGGATATTGATAATTTCATTTCCTTATGGCAGGAGTTTTATTCAAAGCTCACGGATGAGGATAAGATTTTATTGCCTTTACATCCGATTTATTTTTGGGGAGCAATGATTGAAAATGGGAATGATGTTACTTCAAATTTCTAGTTCAAATATCTTAATTGAACTAGCAAGAATCTCATTTTCCTCCGACTAATTCTGCAATACGATGATTTTCAATCTGATGCTCTATCATTTTTTGAGGCAGATTAAACTCATAAGCCAAATCACTAATATCTTCACTAGAAATATATGCTTTTTTAATTCGCTTTTTAAGAAATGAAGCGGGGGCCATAAACTCAGCAGCAAATGCTTTACTGCTCTTTTGAGTTTCCGTTTTGATAGAGGTGATTATGTGCGATTTAGGCTCAGTGAATAGATATTCAAACAAGCCTCTGCAAAGTGCGTATTGTTGATTTTGTTCATGATAGTTAAAAATTACAAACTCAGGAGAATTATCAAGATTAGTAGCGACAATGGCCTTTACCCCTTTACCTAACGTACCTGAATCAGGTTTATGAATAATCGAAGTAATTTGAGACGAAGATAAATTCAAACAATCTGCAAGTTGCTTTACGTCAGAAATTGGATTCTCGCTTATTTTCAGGAATTTTCTCAAGTATCTTGCAGCACTGTATCCTTGCCCCCACTCTTTGTTAGCATGAAATTGTTTAACTGACATTTTAGTTTTCAGATCAATAAGTGGAGCGATTTTTTTTCTCTCAGAAGTCAATTCTTTAATGTAATTTGAAAAGAGATTAGCATCAGCAAGCAATTTCTCAATTGTTGATATTTGAAAAAAATCATTAATTACATTTTCTGGAAGGTTCTCAAGGGTATCAACAATGCGATCACTCATCTTATCACTTACATCGTAAGGATTGATCCCTAAAGCTGAAGCTGCTAAACAAAAACACTTCTCTTCCTTAGAAGCCGCATTAATGGCTATCCATTGCTGTTGCAACTGAGTATCATTAATGCCTTCGCTTTGAAGTCTTTCAACTACAGAACTGATTAATTTATTGAGCTCTGAACTTGCTTCTAACATTGAAATTGAGCCTTCCCCTCTATATATAAATTCCAAATTATAGAGATCCATTCTCTTCTTGTTCCATCTCAAATTCATTTGGTCGCCCTCCGGAGAAAAAATGAGGTCTGGAAAAGCTATTCCACTTTCAGCAAAAGCAATATTATGCCTGTGTTCAAAGTCCGGTTGGCCGTGAAAATATTCATTAAATATAAACCACCAGTTAGTAACAATCCATTCAGCTAAAGGATACAAGGGAATAAATATCTCATCTCTACTCGCCCTAGCTGTGAAATCATTGACAAAAGTGACAGCCTCACCTCCAACCTCAATTTTAAACTTTGCAGTAGTCACACTATACTCCCTCAATGGATGGTCACTAGGTGCGAGCCAACTATAGTCAAGTGAAAATTTATTCAGCATAATATTGTTCTATACTATTAGGCCACTTATTTATTGGGAATCCGTGGTATTTCCCATTTCCATGATGCTTTGCCTCATAGACAATCGCTCCATCTTTAAACCAAATTCGCTCAGGAAAACCATTCTGAGGAAATGCACAAAAAGCTCCCCTACTAACCGCATCTTTAAGCCAACTTAAAACGACATCCTCCCTCAAGTGTATAGGACAGTGCGATTTGTCATATTTTAAATTCCCGCCATGAGTTGGCTGGACCCCTCCAAAGATAGTGCGTTTGTGATATGACGCTGGTTCATAAGATACCCTTTCGGAAAGAGCTTTGAGATCCATTCCCTGCAACTCTTTTTTCGGCACAATCTTCCTTGAATCAAAAAATTTAATCTTTGGTGGCCTTGCTTTTTTTGACATTTTTCTATATCTTATAATCCGGTTTTGAATGCTCCAATCAGTTCGGCAGATATGGTGAACCTTACAGAAAGCTAAATCCAAATTACCCCTCAGTCACAAAGTTGATTAAATATAGCCAATTATTTACGAGCACTTTTCTAAATGAACACCATTTTTGTGCAAATGAAAAAAGGGGCCAAACCCCTTAGTGCTTGAAACCCCTATCCATGTTAGTGACCCCGCGGAGGATCGAACTCCGGACCCGTTGATTAAGAGTCAACTGCTCTACCAGCTGAGCTACAGAGTCATTATTTTTCTTAGGGTGTCAAAAGTAAGAAAAACATTGATTGAATAAGGAGTTTTCTGATTTTTTCGGGAATTCATGAAAATCCACAAAATGCCGGCTTTTGACCCAAGATGACTGATTTGCCCCTCAAACTTGCACAAAACTTGCACATGAAATGAACTACAGAGTCATTATTTTTCTTAGGGTGTCAAAAGTAAGAAAAACATTGATTCCAATGCCCTTTTTACGTTAAATAATGAAAAATCAGTAAAATCAGGCTATTCTCATCTATTCTAACACCAAACTACACATGCTAATCCATTGAAAAGTTATTCAGGAGTAATAAAGATGATCTTATTTGCCTTTTTTACTTTGCCCGAGCCCATAGCATAAATAAAGTTAAAAGAACGGGATTAATTACCAAACAGGAACAATGAATGTTTGCAGTTCAGCCATCACTTAGAGATTATACAACTCCACCACCCTCCTCGCATGTTTCATCCGGAGCGCCCGTATCGGCAATACAGCTGCCCCGGCAACCAAGCCCCCCAGCATAACCCCAACACCCAGATACAGCGTTGAAACAGGTTCCCGGTTGTAATACTTATTGGGTGGGATAAAACTTGTAGCATAGTACTCGGCCACAGTAGATGCCCCTTCAACCAGACCAGCGCCGCCCAGCACCTCGCAGGCTGTTTGGAGTTTGCGCATCTTGCGGCAACTGTTTATTTCGCGGTTGAGTGTTTCGCCCAGGTCCTGTTTACGGAGCAGGGAGAGGAGATGGTTTTGGCTCATGCGTTTGCCTTGATACAGATAACGCCGCCCGAGGTCTGTGATCGGGTCGCGATGTGCTGTCTGCGAAAACAGAACCGCGCTCAAAAGAAATAAACAGAGGAGCGTGACGTATTTCATGCTGTCAGACAGCTGCTTCGTATGCGTTCGGGTAAAGGACATGAGGGTACAGAATCTTGGAATGCTAATGCGTACTGGGTGCTTTGTGCTGAAGCTAACCACCGGGGCGCCAAGAGCACTAAGATACACTAAGATTGCTCTCAAACCAGCTTAGTGAACCTTCGTGTACTCAGTGCCTGAGTGGTTATTTTAGCAGGTCTGTTTCATGCCGGGATTCAGTTGCAGGATCTTCTTCAACCCTGAATAATTTAGTAATTTTGATACCCGATAAGCACGCTGCTCCAAAACAGCAATCAGTATACTTAAACGCTTCTTAACATGAAAGCAAACATCCCCGAAACAACCCAAAAAAGAGTGGTCATCATCGGCGGTGGATTTGGCGGCTTAAAGCTTGCCCGTAAACTTTCGAAAAGCAACCTCCAGGTTGTACTGCTCGACAAAAACAACTTCCACCAGTTCCAACCCCTCTTTTACCAGGTAGCCACAGCAGGCCTGGAACCAAGCACCATTTCGTTCCCTTTCAGAAAGGTATTTCAGAAAACAAAGAATGTAAGCATCCGGAAGGCCAATGTAACCCGCATCGATGCAAAAGACAATATGCTTGCTACCGATATCGGTTCTATTGCCTACGATTACCTGGTCATTGCCATCGGGGCCGACACCAATTATTTTGGGAACAAACAATTGGAAAAACAGGCCCTGCCCATGAAATCGGTCACCGAAGCCTTGAACATCCGTAACCGCATCCTCGAAAACTACGAACAGGCCCTCAGCGCAGACGACGAGGAAAGCCGCCAGGCAATGATGAGCATTGTTGTGGTAGGCGGCGGACCTACCGGTGTGGAAGTATCGGGCACCCTTGCCGAGATGAAACGGTACATCCTGCCCAACGATTTTCCCGAACTGCCTTTTGAAAAAATGAAAATCTACCTCCTCGAAGCATCGCCAAAACTGCTTGGCAATATGTCGGCCCAGGCATCGGCTAAAAGCAAGCAGTATCTCGAAAAGCTTGGAGTGGACGTGTTGGTTGGCACCAGCGTAAAAGACTACGACGGAAAACGGGTAACACTCGATAACCGCGAACCCATCAAAACGCAGATCCTCATCTGGGCCGCAGGGGTCTTGGGCAATACCATTCCGGGCATTCCTCCCGAAAGCCTTGTTCGCGGCAACCGTATAAAAGTTGACAGCATCAACCGGGTGGAAGGCACGCAAAATATCTTTGCCATAGGCGATATTGCCTTTATGACCGAACAAGCCTGGCCAAAAGGCCATCCTCAGCTGGCTCAAACAGCCATTCAACAAGCCTCACGTCTGGCTTCGAACCTGAAATGCCTGACAGACAACAAACCTACCATTGCCTTTAAATACAAAGACCTGGGTTCGATGGCAACCGTCGGACGAAACAAAGCCGTAGCCGATTTGCCTTTTATAAAATTTCAGGGCTTCTTTGCCTGGTGTGTATGGATGTTTGTACACCTCATGTCTATCGTAGGCATCAAGAACAGACTGTTTGTGTTTATCAACTGGGCCTGGAATTATTTTACGTATGATCAGAGTTTGAGACTTATTATCCGGTCGGAGGATAAAAAGGGTTAAGGTTATTGAACACCAAGCAAATTGATGATCTTTCGCGCAAGCACTTCTGCAATCTTTACATTGCTTTCCTGGGTCCAGCCTGCTATATGGGGTGAGAGCATCACCTTGTTTGATTGAACAAGTTTTGAAAATGCTTCGGGCAATTCATCTTTTCGCAAGGCCTCGAACGACCCGCTTTCGTATTCGAGCACATCCAGACACGCGCCTTTTATCTTTCCACACTCCAGCTGTTTCACCAGATCGGCAGTACGCAGGATCTTGCCCCTCGAAGTGTTGATCACAAAAATGTTTTTACGGAAACGCCCGAAGAATGCATCATCGGCCAAAAACAATGTTTCAGTTGTAAGAGGGAGATGCAGACTCAGGATATCGGTTTCCTCAAAAATTGTTTCGAGGGCTGTTTCTTCTGCATATTCGCCCGAGAAACCGGTTTTGTATTTATCAAACGCCAGCACACGCACACCAAAGCCACGCAGACGTTGTGCAAACGCAGCCCCTACATTGCCATAACCGATGATGCCGACTGTTTGTCCCATCAGCTCCAGACCGCGGTTTCCTTCGCGTACCCATTTCCCTTCACGTACTTCGTGGTTGGCTTTGCAGAGGTTGTTGAACAAGGCAAGCAACATACCCAGGGCATGCTCGGCCACAGCATCCTTATTTCCTTCGGGCGAATGCAGACAGCGTATGCCCTTGCTCCCGGCATAGGCCACATCAATGTTTTCCATCCCTGCTCCTGCCCTGGCAATGAATTTTAGACCGGTGCCTTTATCGATCATTGCCCGGTCGAGCTGTATACGGCTACGGATAACGATTCCATCATATTCAGGGAGATGAGCTTCGATCTCTGCCGGTGTCCAGTGATAGTTCAGATGGCATTCGATGCCCGCTTTTTCGAGGGCTTCGTGCAAGGAAGCATGGTTGGAATCAATAAAGAGGACCTTATAGCTCATGATACGCTCAATAGATAGGTTTTACACCCATGTTATAAAACATAAACGCCCATTTATCGCTCTGCTCCTCAATGATTTTAGAGACGGGCTTACCGGCCCCGTGACCGGCCTTGCTTTCAATACGGATGAGAACGGGCAGCACACCTTTATTTTTCTCCTGCAAGGTGGCAATAAATTTAAACGAATGGGCAGGCACCACCCGGTCGTCGTGATCGGCCGTCATCACCAGGGTTGCCGGATACGCTATTTCCTTGATGTTGTGCAGGGGAGAGTATTTGTAGAGGTAATCAAAATAGGCGCTGCTGTCGCTCGATCCGTATTCAACCACCCATCCCCATCCTACCGTGAATTTATGAAAACGCAGCATATCCAGCACACCAACTTCGGGGAATGCCACTTTGAATAATTCGGGGCGCTGGGTCATACAGGCGCCAACAAGCAATCCCCCGTTCGAACCGCCTTCGATAGCAAGCTTTTCGGAAGAAGTGTATTTCTCCTTGATGAGATACTCGCCAGCGGCGATAAAATCATCAAATACATTTTGTTTGTTCAGGAGGTTTCCTCCCTTATGCCATTTCTCGCCATACTCATTTCCTCCCCGTATATTGGCAACGGCATACACCCCTCCGTTCTCCATGAGTACTATGTTCGAAGTGCTGAACCAGGGGCTCAGGGAAATATTGAAACCACCGTATCCATACAAAAGCGTGGGGTTGGTTCCATCGAGCTTGATGCCTTTTTTGTAAACCAGGAACAGGGGGATCTTTGTCCCGTCCTTGCTTGGATAAAACACTTGTCTGGTTTCGTATTCCCCGGGTTTAAACTGTACTTCGGCCCGGTGCCAAAGCGTAGAAACGCCGCTGGCAATATCGTATTGATAGATGGAAGATGGATAGGTAAACGAAGTAAAGGAATAGAAAATGGTTTTATCATCACGATAGCCAGAAAACCCATCGGCAGTGCCTAGTGCAGGAAGCATGATTTCGTGTTCCTTTTTTCCGGAAAGATCGAACTGGTAAACATGGGTAGTCACGTCTTTGAGATAGTTTACAAACAGCTTTCCACCGGCAGTTGCGCTGGAAGAAATAAGTTCGGGCTGCTCAGGCACCAGCTCTTTCCAGGCAGCTGGTTCGGGGTGTTTTGTATCCACTTCGAGGATGCGTTTGTTGGCAGCCCCGTTGTTGGTTTCGACAATGAATTTATCGTCGTTGTTATCGAGTACCATGTAGTCATGCTCGAAACCGGGAAAGAGCATGTTAAAGTCTTTTTGTTTGGAATGAAGATCTTTGTACATCATTTCGGTTCCTTCGGTGCCGGCAGAGATATAGAGGAGCAGATAGCGTTCATCCTCTGTGACCTGTGAACCTACGTATTGTTTTGCTTCCTTACAGGCGTATATCAGCACATCTTTTTCCTGGGCATCGCCCAGTTTGTGAAAATAGATTTTCTGAAATTCGTTGCTGTTCGAGAATTCTTTTCCTGGTTTTGGAGCATCATAGCGGCTGTAATAAAACCCATCGCCGCACCAGGAAGCACCACCGAACTTTACCCATTTGAGTTCATCGACCTGCTTTTTTTGAGATGCTACTTCCATGACATACATATTTTGCCAGTCGCTCCCGCTTTGGTTGACCGAATAGGTCACGTATTTTTTGTCATGCGAAAAGCTGACAAGCGCTACGGCTGCAGTCCCATCGGCCGACATGGTGTTGGGATCGAGAAACACTTTCGGTCCGGCAGTTAACCCTTTTTGAAAAAAGATGACCGCCTGGTTTTGCAAACCGTCGTTGCGGCTATAGAAATAGTACTCGCCTGCCTTTTGGGGAGATGAATACCTCGGAAAATTCATGAGTTTGGTGAGGCGATCCTTGATCTTTGCGCGATAGTCTATCTGGTCAAGAAAGGCATTCGTAACCTTGTTTTGTTCGGCCACCCAGTTTTTTACTTCCCGGGCAGTATCATTTTCAAGCCAGCGATAGGGATCGGCCACCTTCGTGCCGAAGTAATCGTCCACCTGATTGCCCTTGTGGGTCTGGGGGTATGTCAGTTTATCGAGAGAACCGGTTTTCATAGAAGACGGATTAGAACAGGCAGAGAGAACCAACAGTGAAAGAGCAAACAGATGAGCAACGGGGTTCTTCATCATGCGTGTTGTTGTTTTTTTGAGAAATGAATAAAATGCCGCATTGCGTGCTGGCCAGCTAAAAATGGAACAACCGGGTTGGCTTACAGAAGTACGCCCCGCATCATCAGGGTTGCTACGGTGAAGTAGATGATCAGACCGGTTACATCCACCAGCGTAGCTACAAAAGGAGCGGAGGAAACAGCAGGGTCGCGCCCGAAACGTTTTAAAACAATCGGGAGCAAAGATCCGCTCAGGTTGCCCCAGAGCACCACCCCGATCAGTGAAACACCCACGGTAGCTCCCACCAATATCCAATGTTCACCATATACGTTTACGAATGCCGACCAGAGTGCGATGCGCAGGAAACCAATTGTGCCGAGGATAATGCCAAGCACCAGGCCTATGAGCAATTCTTTTTTGATGATCCTCCACCACTCTTTGATGGTCACCTCGCCCAGGGCAAGTGCACGGATAATGAGTGTAGATGCCTGTGAGCCGGTGTTGCCTCCGCTGGAGATGATCAGAGGCACAAAAAGCGCAAGCACAACCGCCTTTGCAATCTGATCCTGAAAAAAGGACATGGCTGTAGCCGTAAATGTTTCGCCGATAAAGAGCACCACCAGCCACCCTGCACGTTTCTTGATGAGCTGCCAGAAAGGCATGGTCATGTAGGGCTCGTCGAGCACTTCCATACCGCCCATTTTCTGTACGTCTTCTGTTTCTTCTTTACGGATCACATCCACCACATCGTCGATGGTGATACGGCCCACCAGACGGCCGATGACATCTACCACCGGGAGCACAACGAGGTTGTATTTCTCCATCACCCGGGCCGCTTCTTCGGCATCGGTATTTGTTTTTACCGAAATGATTTCTTCATTAAAAAGCTGCTTGATTGGCACACGCAGGGAGGAGGTAAGCACTTTTTTAAGCGAAATCAGACCGAGCAATTTGTCATCGTCATCCACTACATAGATGGCGTAAATATGCTGAATATCGTCGGCATGCGAGCGGAGCTCACGTACGCAATCGATCATATTCTTATTGACATTTACCTTTACCAGCTCTTTGGCCATGAGCCCCCCGGCGGTGTTCGAATCGTAGTTGAGCAGGTCTACAATGTCGCTGGCCTGTTCAGGGTCTTCGATGTGCGAAAGCACCTCGTTTTGTACTTTATCCGATAATTCAGAAATGACATCGGCCGCATCATCCGATTCCATATTATCAATAAACTGCTCGGCAATTTCTTTGGATGTGAGCGAAGCCAGGAACCGTTCGCGGGCATCCTCATCCATCTCGACCAGCACCTTTCCAGCTTCTTCGTCGCTCAGGTGTTTGTATACGAATTTTGATTCCTCGATATCGAGTTCGTTGAAAATCTCGGCAATATCAGAGGCATGGAGCTCCTGCAGCAGCCCGTCGATAAAGGCATCATTCCCTGCACTGATGGCTTCTTTCAGCGCATCCAGGTATTCCGTGGTGAGTTGGAAGTTCATGCTGGAAATGGGGGTTTGTTGAAAACGGGGCAAAGGTAGGATTTATACGTTAAAAGGAGGATGTTTTTTATCCGCCCTAGACCGATGAACCCGTACATAAAAAAGTCTAAACCTGGGGTGTCAGCAGCAATGTAAGCTCTACAAAATCGGGTACGCTGAGCCGTTCTGCACGCAGGGCAAAAAAGGGATGTGTAAGCACAGACTCGTCGGTAATCAGGGCACGCACTGCATTGCGGATGGTCTTGCGGCGCTGGTTGAATGCCGTTTTCACAACTTTGATAAAAAAGGCTTCATCGCAACCCAGGCTTTGGCTGGCATTTCGTTTCAGACGTATCACTGCCGATTTTACTTTGGGGGGCGGCTGAAACACCTGTTCGTTGACGGTAAACAGATACTCGATATCATACCAGGCCTGCAACAGCACGCTGATGATGCCGTATGTTTTAGACCCCGGTTTGGATGCCAGACGCAGGGCCACTTCCTTTTGAAACATCCCTACCACTTCGGGCACCAGCTGACGGTGCTCAAGCACCTTGAACAGGATCTGTGTAGAGATGTTGTACGGAAAATTGCCGATGATGGCAAAAGGCTCGTTGAACCGTTCCTCCAACGGATATTCAAGAAAATCGGCCGAGAAGATGCGGTCTTGCAGCATCGGGAAATGGTCTTTGAGCCAGACAATGGATTCGGTATCAATATCGATGACGGAAGTCTCGGATGCGGTGTTCAGCACCAGGTATTTGGTCAGCACCCCCATACCAGGTCCTACTTCCAGGACTTTTGCGTATCCCTTGTGCGAAAGACTGTCAACAATTTTTTTTGCAATATTCTCATCTTTCAGAAAATGCTGCCCAAGGTGCTTCTTTGCTTTTACCGGGATCATAACGTGTGGAAGTGTTTGGAGAACAAGGTAACATGTTAAACCCGCATGATGCATCAGAACCAGGCATTCGCGCTCAAATCATCGAATGCACAACCTGGGTTAAACTACTTCCAGCAAGGTGCGAAAAGCTACGTATTTGTCTTTGTAACGATCGGTGTGTGTTTTCTGCAAGGCGGGTGAGTGCTCACGCTGATACTCATCGAGGTCTGCACGGTTTGCACAGGTGTATTGGATGCAATAGGTGATGCCCGAATCGTCGTCCACCAGCACCTTGTACATCTTCTGTTCCAGGAAAAAACCCGTGGCCATGACTTTTGGAATATGCACATCCTTCATCCACCTGAACCATTCGTCGTGAATGGTTTTGTCAACACTTATTGTAACGTTATAGATGATCATGAAAAAAAATAAATGTTTAATTATACCCGGCTCATTCAGTTGACGGTATCCCCTCTCAATGCTCTGAATCTTTTTCGCGCTTCCACCACAAACGTACTGCCGGGATATTTCAGCAGCAGATCCTGGTAATAGCCCATGGCCTTTTCCTTGTTTTTTAATTTCTCTTCATAGAGAACAGCCATGTCGTACAGGGCTTCATCTGCAAGAATATCATTGCCATAGTCGTTTACCACTTTTTGGAAATAGACGATGGCATCCTCAAAACGTCCTTGCTTGACACGTATCTTTGCGCGTTTCATGACCACATCATCGCTCAGGGCATGTGTAGGGAAGAGCTGGTTGATCGAATCGAGTGTAGCAAAAGCATCCTCCTCCTTGTTTTGAAACGAGAGCAGATCGGCCCGTGCAAAAAGAATCATGGGAACCGAATTGGTATCATCCGCCATATTCTCGCTGATGAGGAGCGAAAGGGCCATGGCATCGTTGGCAATGAGTTTTGATGTGGCCCCTTTCAGGACATCAAGCTGGGCCTGTGCCCATTTAAAATCGCCGGTATAAAACCCAACCTTGGCATTGCGGAATTTAGCTTCCTGCCCGATCGGATCATACTTGAATGCTTTTTCGACCTGCGAATATTTCAGCGAAGCTTCCCATACTTCACCTTGCAGCAGCAGGATATCGCCCAGTTCGAGCTTACATTCGGCCTGGGCCATGGGGTTGGCCTGGGGCAGCTCAATGATTGTATTAAGGAGTTCGGTGGCAGCATCTGTTTTGTGCAAATAGAATGCTTCGAGGTGGGCGAGTTCCTGCATGGTCTTGCAGGTAGAGGCATTTTTACCCAGGTCGGAGAGTGTAGCGTTGTACTGTTTTTCAAGATCCAGGAGGTCTTCCTGTTTCCAGCTGCCCATACGGGTGAGCTTATGATTGAGGGCTGTGAGCAGATCGAGTCTTGCATTCTGAAAGAAATACGTTCCAGGGCCCAGCCCAATAACATATTGATAACACTTGGCTGCATCATCAAAGTCTTCGTTCGAGACACAGATCGAAGCCAGGCTCATGACCCGGGTACCTTCTTCCTTTTTGCGTTTATCCAATGCCCTTGCCTGTACAAAGGCGGCATCAAATTCTTTTTGCTGGATAAGCATCCAAAGAAGCAGTTCTGAAAAAACGGTCTTATCGCCTTCGTGCTGGACCCTGCGCAAAAGTTCATTTTTGAGAATATCGTTTTTTGCCGCGTCGGCATTGCGGTTGAACTTGTCCTGAAGCAGGTTCTGAACAGTTTGCAACGTGCGTTCATCCATGGCTACGGCGTCCAGATATTCGGCGGCCATAGAGGCATACTCTTTCTTGCTTTCATACACCTCGGCAAGCTCGAAGTTGAAGGGATAAAAGCTGATCATCTTTCTCCCCTTTTTATAGGTTTCGATGGCAAAATCGTACTCCTTCAGGTTGAGGAATGATTTGGCCAGGTCGAATACCTGGTTTTGGTTGGGCGAAATGTCTTTGATGGCCTGTTCGTATTCTTTCTTTGTTTTGTCGGGTTGCCCCGATGCTTTGAAGAGTGTGCCGAGATCGACCCGGTAGCTGAGGTCGTAGGGGAAATTCCGGATCTGTTTACGGATTATTTTTTCCGCTTTTTTATAGTCCTTGGTTTGGATCAAGCAATCGATGTAGTAGGTGTAGTAAAGTTCGCTGGCTTTGTGGTTGTAAAGTTTTTCATAGTATACCAGGGCCTTGTCGAATTCACCGCCCTGGTAATACTGCACAGCAAGCTGCTCATCCGGGGTAGGTTGCGAAGGGGCAGTCTGCCCAGGCATAGGACATGACCAGACCGAGAGGAATATACCGGTCCAAAGAATGATCCGGCTAATCATCATCTTCATCGTCTGTCCTCTTTTTGCCGGTCAGAACAGGAGGCTCCTTGCCTCCGGTTGCTTTCAACTGTTTTACCTTATCTAGCACACCCTCCATTTTTTCCTGATAGGTCTTAAAGGCATTTAACACAGCCGGAGCAAGCATGCCGGCCGAATTAGAGAGTGCCGTGACATGCTGTTTTTCACGGAGGAGACAGGTTTTAGCATCCAGTTTTTCGCTAAGGGTATTGTGTCTCAGGTCGTGGGCAAGACTAGTGCATTGAATTTCTTCTTCGTGTATTTTCTTTAGGAGTTCCCGTCCATCGCTGGTACAGATTCCGAGCACACGCTTTACATTGAAAAATTGGGTCAGAAACAAACGCTCGTCCCTGGTGATCGTATCTTTTCGCGTTGGATCTTCCAGATTGAATTTGATGTATCGGAGGTTAGACGACAACAGATCGTACGCCTTGTGTACGGCCGCTGTATCAATTTTTTTAAATACAGAATCGATTACCTCCACCGCTTTTGAAAGACTATCGGCCGAGGCCAGCTCGATGGGGTGTTTGGATACACCCGAACACGAAGTGAAACCGAGGGCCGCCAACAGAACAAGAAAAGAAAAACAAGCAGTGCGTAGCATCATGAACTTAACTGATTAGGTCAAAACCGGTGTAAGGAACCAATGCTTTGGGAATGCGTATCCCTACAGCGCTCTGGTTGTTTTCGAGCAGTGCAGCTACAATACGCGGAAGTGCAAGCGCGCTTCCGTTGAGTGTATGGGCGAGCTGTGGCTTTCCTTCCGCTTCGCGGAAACGCAGTTTCAAACGGTTGCTCTGAAAAGTTTCGAAATTTGAAACTGAGCTTACTTCGAGCCAGCGTTTTTGTGCTGCGCTGTATACTTCCATATCGTAGGTGAGGGCTGAAGCAAAACTCATATCGCCTCCGCACAAACGCAGGATGCGGAAAGGAAGTTCGAGTTCGCGTAAGAGCCCGGCCACATACTCGCGCATTTCTTCGAGGATCTCATACGATTTATCAGGATGCGCTACCTGAACAATTTCTACTTTGTCGAATTGGTGCAAACGGTTTAACCCACGTACATGCGCCCCCCAGGCTCCTGCTTCACGCCGGAAACAAGGCGTGTACCCGCAATTTTTGATCGGCAGATCGCCTGCTTTTACAATCACATCGCGGTAGAGATTTGTTATAGGCACTTCGGCGGTAGGAATAAGGTAGAGATTGTCGACCCCTACATGGTACATCTGCCCTTCTTTATCAGGCAGCTGCCCTGTGCCATAGCCCGAAGCTTCGTTCACCAGGATAGGGGGCTGAATTTCCATATAACCGGCTGCCGTGGCCCGATCGAGAAAAAAATTGATGAGGGCACGTTGCAAACGGGCGCCTTTGTTTTTGTACACCGGAAAACCTGCACCGGCGAGTTTTACGCCAAGCTCGAAATCAATGAGGTCGTATTTCGTAATTAAATCCCAATGGGGTTGCGCCTGCTCATACAGATGTGGGATTTCACCGTAACTGAACACCGTTTCATTTTCCTCGGGTGTCTTGCCCTTGGGCACTTGTTTGTTCGGAATGTTCGGAAGCAAGACCAGGGTTTTGTTCAGCTCGTCTTCCTGGGTTTTGAGGGCCGCTTCCAGTTCTTTCACCTGCTCTTTGATGACGGCAGTCTTGAGTTTCAGTTCTTCGGCTTCCGGTTTCTTGCCTGTCTTCATCAATTCGCCAATCTGTTTGGCCAGGATATTTGCTTCATTCAGCAAGGAATCGAGTTCATTTTGTGTTTTTCGGCGATGGGCATCGAGTTCGATGACCTGATCGATGGAAACACGGGCATCGAGGTTTTTAACGGCCAGACGGGTAATGACTTCTTCTTTATTTTCGCGTATGTAATGGAGCTGGAGCATGGATTGAAAGCTGGTGTATGTTACGATTTGTTGTTTGGTGCCTGTTTTACTTCCTGGTTCTGATACTATAAGTATGAATCAGGGTTTTCAAAGTTACAAAAAAGCAGGGAGGGGTAAAAAGGGATATTTAGTCAGATTGCAGATTTCGGGGCTTCCCAAGGCTTAGTAAGCACACCGTCCTGGGCAATTCTTCCCCCTGCCCTGTCTCAACCCCCGCTTTGGAGACACATTACCACGTCAGGAATCAGGGTCAGCAGAGATCATCAAGGAAGGAGCTGCCGGTATTCACCTCCAACAAGCTATCATCATCCTTACTTCCCAAACAGTCTAAACCCAGATTTGTGCATTAGATACGAGTGTGGATGTACCCGGTACAGGTAGTTATATACCGGGATGCTGATAGGCGCGGCAAACGGTGTCTGTGATTTATGTGATGAAACCCGATGAAATGGCACAAGCCCCGACTGAATTGACAATCAGGCTATAAACCCAGGCAACAAATTCATCCCCCGGTACAAGCCTTTAATTATACAATCACTGTAATCATAAGAATCAGCGTTCAGACCATTGCACTCATCCGGAGTTCCCATTTTTATATCTTTAGCAGCAATTCCAGGTCACACAATTCATTTCAACTGATAACCCCTCGTATGCCTCTCATCAAAACCCTTCGGGGAAAAACCCCTCAATTTGGGAAAAACACGTATCTGGCCGAAACGGCAACAGTGATTGGCGATGTGGTCATGGGCAATGACTGCAGTGTATGGTTCAATGCGGTAATCCGCGGCGATGTGAATTCTATCCGCATCGGAAACAAGGTAAATATCCAGGATGGAGCCATGGTTCACTGCACGTACCAGAAAACCCAGACCGTACTCGGAAACAATGTGTCCATCGGACATCATGCCATCGTGCATGGCTGTACGTTGGAGGACAACGTCCTTGTAGGCATGGGGGCTATTATCATGGATCATTGCGTGGTCGGGAGCAATTCTATCATTGCCGCCGGAGCCGTGCTGCTTGAGCACACGCTTGTTGAACCGGGCAGCATCTATGCGGGTGTTCCTGCTAAAAAGGTGAAAACGGTGAGCAAGGAATTAGTGAGTGGAGAGATAAACCGGATAGCCGACAATTATGTGATGTACGCCGGGTGGTATGAGAAAGAAAAAGAAAAGTAGAAAGTAAAATATGCCTGATTAACTGCTTAGTGCCGGGTGCAAATGGCATTATGGCCGTAAGTCGACTTAAAGCTGTTTTCGAACGTTGTTACATTGGTACAAACGGTACTGCAGTAATCCTGATCTGAAAGCATACGGCCTGCATTATCTTTTGCGGTGCAGGTGGTGCATTTCTTACACGAAGTTGTGCCAAACGTGATAAGGAGCAGGAGTACCAGACAGGAGAATAAACGTTTCATGGCGATCTGTGATTAAACTTACGAAAGGCTAATATAGGACAAAAGATCCGAAAACAAAAACCAGGGGAGAGGATCGACGGAGGCTTAGCTGAAGCATCCATCACGAAATGGATCAGCCGGATGCGGGCATTATTTCCAGATATCCGCTTTTTCGAGCTTTATTTTTCCCTTGAAGAAATAGTGTGTGCTTTTTTCAAACGAGTCGGTATAATCGGATACAAAGAACTGATGTCTGGGGTTTTTCAGCTTGTTCTGGAGTTTGTTTGTCTTGAGTACCTGGGCCACTTCTTGCGCCACCACACCGGCCGAGTCGACGATGTTCATTTTGTGTTTGTAATACTCTTCGATTTCAGGCTTTATCAACGGAAAATGCGTACAGGCGAGGATGAGCGAATCGATCTTTTTCAGCTTGGGCCGGTCGAGATACGAGTGAATCACGGCGCGACTAATCTTATTGTTAAAAAAGCCTTCCTCGATCATTGAAACAAGCAGGGGTGTTGCCAGGGAGCTGACCTCCAGGCCTTTTTTGGCTGTCTTCAGTTTTTTTGCATAAATATCAGACTTCACGGTGCCCTTGGTGGCAATAACGCCAACATGTTTAGAGCTAGCCATTCCAGCTACTTCATTCACAACCGGGTCTATCACATTTACCACAATGGCCTTGTTCCCTACAAAATCCTTGATGGTTTCAAAGGCCTGGGCAGAGGCTGTGTTACAGGCAATGACAATGAGTTTGCATTGATGTTCAAGGAGGAACTGACTGATCCGGATGCCATAATATTTAATCGAATCTGCCGATTTATCGCCGTAGGGAAGATGAGCGGTATCGCCAAAATAGACCAATTTCTCGTTGGGGAGCAGCTTGGTGATGGCGCTGGCAACGGTCAGGCCCCCGATACCTGAATCAAAGATCCCGATCGGGTTGGAGGCTTTTAGCTGATGCTGTTCTTTTGACAAGACCTACTGTTTGATTTGTGAAAGAATAAGGATGAGCCTGAACAGGTAGTTCTGAATGAAGGGATTCTAAGAAATGAGAAATCCCCCTTCACTGCCCCACCCTTTCCGGCAGACCGTAACCAGGTTGATAAATTGGCAGAGAAGAGGGATTGCGTATTCTTATTTTCCTTTGGGTGTTCCAGATCCTGGAGGAGCCTGGGGCGCTTTTTTATCACCTGTACTACCGCTCGAAAATGGCACCGCGTTGGCGGCAATGCCAAGCTTTGTTTTTACCTGGCTCAAGATATTATCAGAAGCTTCGTAATAAATTACAACGCCTCCGCTGGTATCGAATACATACTTGTAACCATCGGCTTTCGCTACATCGGCAATTGCTTTGTTTGCACGGTCATAAATCGGCTTGAGCAGTTCGTTCTTTTTGTTCTGGAAATCGGTTTGTGCATTTTGCTGAAACTCCTGCATGCTTTGTTGCATACGCTGAAGGTCATTCTCTGTAGCGGTACGGATGAGTTCGCTCATCGTAGCTTTGTTTTTTTCGTAATAATCCAGTTTGTTCTGGTATTCCGACTGCATCTGTTGCAGACGTTGTTCAAGCTGTTTGTAATAATCCTGGGCATCGGCGTCGGCCTTTTTTGTTTCAGGCATCAGTACCAGCAGAGAATCCAGGTGGATGTGGGCAAGTTTTTGTGCATTAACAGAAAGCGTGGAGGCGAGGATCAGTCCGGTTGCAAGGAATGATCTGAAAATTTTCTTCATCAGTTTTGATTTTTTATAGTTAGAATTGGGGGCAAATATACCTAAAGAACTTGAACTAAAATCATTGGCCTCATATCCGCAAGCTATCAACTTCAACATGTTATTTTCCGCTTCCCTTCTTGCTGTAACCCATGGCCTCCAGCACTTTGTCGCTTTCGTCGTATTTAGGGTTGGTATAGAGCATGGTAAGATCGCTTGATTTGTCGAAAATGACTGCATAATTGCCTGTTTCAGCCAGTTTTTTGACCGCATTGTAGACTTCGTCCTGGATAGGCTTCACCAATTCCTGGCGTTTTTTGAAAAGCTCACCGTCTACCCCGAATTTTGCTTTTTGCAGATCTTTGGCTTCTTTTTCCTTGGTAACGATCTCGGCTTCCCGTTTCTTTTTTAATTCCTCGGTAAGCAGAACTTGTTCCTGCTGATAGTTTTTGTAAAGTTTGTCTACCTCCTGAAACTTGGCTTCAATTTCTTTCTGCCATCCCGACGAAATTTTATCCAATTCGCTTTGAGCCTGTTTATATTTGGGAATCTGCCCCAGAATGTAGTCAGAATCCACATAGGCAAATTTCTGTGCATAGGCACCGCTAAAGGTAAAGACGGTTATTACGAGAGAAACGAGCAACTTTTTCATGTAAGTAGGTTTTAGAATTTTTACAACAAGGAGCGCTGTTCTTACAACTCTCCAAGATTCGCGCCAATTGTGAACGAAAGCTGACCGCGTTGCATGCCCAGGTTGCTCGGTACGTCATCAAGCCTCCAGCCATAATCCAGGCCCAACAATCCAAACATGGGTAAAAATACACGAACCCCAAGACCCGTACTGCGGTATAACTGGAACGGGTTGTATTGAGCAAACGTATCGTACGTATTTGCCGCTTCGGCAAACACCAGGCCATAGATATTGGCAGTCTGGCTCAAGGTAACCGGATACCGGAGTTCCATGCTGTATTTGTTGATAATCGGCGAACCGGTGGTGGCCGAAAGAGATCCGTCGTTGTAACCTCTCATGGCAATAATTTCCCGTCCATCGAGCGAATATCCCGTCAACCCGCTTCCTCCCAAATAAAACCGTTCGAAAGGCGTCTGGCCCAATGCGGGGTTATAAAAGCCCAGATAACCAAAACCAACACGCGAGTTCAGTACCAGGTTTCCGACCAGCTTGGTAAACCATTGGGTGGTAAACTTGATTTTGTAAAACTCAAGGAATTTGTATTTCTCCTGGGCAGATTCGGTAGCGTAATTGTTATTTTCGAACAACGAGTAGGGAGGTGTGAATTGACCTGAAAGTGTCATCGTACCTCCACGTGTGATGTATTCCATCGGGCTCTTGTCTGTATTGCTCCTGGAAATACTCATCCGGAGATTGATGTTGTTGGAAATACCGTTGCTGAACGAGAATACATTTGAAAAATTATGCAACACATAATATGCGTAATTCAAATCGGTGAAGAAGGTGAAGAAGTCATCCGGTTTTTTAAGTCTCGACCCCAGCCCAAGTGTTACGCCCCAGATATTGAAGGAGGTACGGCTCGGGTCGCTGAATGCCAAACCGTTTGACTGTATAGAATAGTACGTGGTAAAGGTAAGCGACATGGGTTTTTTACCGCCCAGCCAGGGTTCGGTAAAGGACGCATTGACGGATTGATAAAGTGTCCCGTTCGACTGGGCCCTGACACTGAGTCTTTGTCCGTCGCCCGCCGGGAGTGGACGCCAGGAGCTTTTCTTGAACATATTGCGCGCCGAAAAGTTATTGAACGTAACACCCAATGTACCTACAATGCGTCCGGCGCCCCATCCACCCGAAAGCTCCAGCTGATCGGATGGTTTTTCCTGTACCTGATATTCAATATCAACAGTACCGTCGGCCGGATTTGGTTTCGGGTTTACCGAAAGTTTTTCGGGGTCAAAATAGCCAAGAACCGATAATTCGCGCTGAGAACGGATGATGTCAGAACGTCTGAAAAGCTGTCCGGGGCGTGTACGGATCTCGCGCATGATCACCTGGTCGTTGGTCTTGGTATTGCCAGATACGGTAACCTTGTTGATGGTGGCCTGCTTTCCTTCGTAAATCCGCATCTCCAGGTCAATGGAGTCGTGTTCAACCCTGGCCTCGATCGGAGTTACCTGAAAAAACAGATACCCATCATCCATATACAGTGAGCTGACATCTGTGCTGTTTGGGTTCATGAACAAACGGGCATCCAGAAGGGTTTGGTCAAACACATCGCCCTTGCGGATCCCAAGCCGGTCGGTCAGTTGTTTAGAGCTGTATTTTGTGTTCCCAATCCAGTTGATAGTGTTGAAATAATATTTGCTCCCTTCCTTGATGGTTAAGGCAATCGATACCCTTTTGGGTCCGGAGCGATAAACGGTATCGCGTGTTATGACAGCATCCTTAAATCCTTTTTCTTTGTATTTGTCGATGATGCTTTTCTGATCCTTCCTGAAATTATCTTCGATGTATTTCGAAGAATTAAAAATGGTCCAGATCCTCCTGCGTTTGGTATCATCCATTGCCCGGAGAAGTCTCCAGGTCTTGATGTTGTCATTTCCGGTAATAAAGATGTCCTGGATCCTGATCTTATGGCCTTCATCAACCGTAACGATCAGAACAACCATACTCTTATCGGTTGGACTAGGCTGTTGTTCAATTTTCACCTTTACATCCAGGTAGCCTTTGTCTACGAAATAATCAACGATGCTTTGACGCGAATATTCAATGACATAATCTGTAATAACCTTCCGGCGGATAAGTTTGATACGGGAGCGGATATCATCGGCTTCGGATTTCGTGACTCCGTTGAGCTTGAAATAATCGAGACGGGGGCGTTCGGTGACCTTAAAAACCAGCCAGATATGATTGCCCTCTATTTTGTCGGTAAGACACTGCACATCGACAAACATTCCCTGACGCCAGAGATTCTGGATGGCTTCTGAAATTTTATCCCCAGGGATGGTGATTTTATCGCCCACGCTCAAACCCGTGACAAGTTTAAGGACCTGATTGTTGACCCCTTCCGCACCGGCGAAACGGATATCTGCAATGGTATATTCTCTTGGAGAACTATAACTGATCTTGCCCGAATCAACTGCTGAGCCAATGGCCTGGGGCTCCTGTGCCCGCAAGAACCCGGAAATGGAGAGTAAAAGGATAAAAAGGAACGAACTATTTTTTTTCATGGTACAAAGTCAGGATGCAATTTGCTCACTCGTTTTTCCAAACCTGCGTTCCCGTCTCTGATAGTCAAGAATCGCTTCATACAGGTCTTCTTTCCTGAAATCGGGCCATAGTTTCTCCGTAAAGTACAGTTCGGAGTAGGCTATTTGCCAGAGCAGGAAATTGCTGACACGCTGTTCCCCGCTTGTTCTGATGAGGAGTTCGGGGTCAGGAAAATTGGCGGTGCAAAGAAAGGAATTAAAAAGGGATTCGTCGATACGATCGGCCGAAATTTCTTTGCTGGAAACCCCTTCGGCAATCTTTTTCACTGCCTGGATGATTTCCCATTTGGAGCTATAACTCAGGGCAAGAACCAGGGTCATCCGGGTGTTACCCGCTGTAAGATCCATGGCTTCTTTCAGTTCTTTGCGGCATCCCGAAGGCAGGCTGTCGAGGTTTCCGATGGCTTGCAGACGGATGTTGTTATCGGTCAGGGTCTTTGTTTCTTTGCGTATGGTGCCGACCAATAATTCCATCAGGGCATTGACCTCGAATTTGGGCCTGTTCCAGTTCTCCGTCGAGAACGCATAAAGGGTGAGGTACTTAATCCCTAATTCAGCCGCCGATTCGACGGTATCCCTGACTGCTAAAACACCATTCTGATGTCCAAATACACGCAACCGTCCTTTTTGCTTGGCCCATCGCCCATTTCCATCCATGAT
Organism: Bacteroidota bacterium; assembly: GCA_013289095.1. GTDB lineage: Bacteria > Bacteroidota > Bacteroidia > Palsa-965 > Palsa-965 > Palsa-965. The sequence goes on from JABDAO010000013.1 coordinate 41,833, forward strand.
GATGGCAATATGGCGTGGAAGCCGTGCAGGATCAATCTTTTCTTTTAACGACATAAATTCTTGAAAATCATCCTCTCATGGCCGGATCACCCGGCCAATCCGGTTCAGGTAAATTATTTATATGAATAGCATGGTTTTTCTTTTGCATGAAGCGTAAAGGTGAGCGTAACCCCGGCAAATGAATACCAGTCATCTTTTCCTCCATCTCCGCGTTGACTGCCGGTCATGGCAGAAGGTTCGGTCCCGATCGAACGGTTTCCAAGAACAACGGCCGTTGGTCCGTTCTGAGCCAATACGGCCGGAGAAGCATACGTGCCGCTCACATCATCCAGATAAGGTGTAAAGGTTTTTCGCATGCCCCACTCCAGCCCCAGACAAATACGTTTTGACATACTGAACTTCATTCCAAAGCCAAAAGGAATTGAAATCTGGGTGAGTTTGTACTTTTTTGCTCCCCCTACGGTGCCCTGACCTTCTGTTCCCAGTGGCTCAAGTTCAATCCACTGGTTCCCAAGCTGTGTTTCTGGATCAAACTGAAAGACCGCTATTCCGGCAAAAATATAAGGCGAATAGGGGTATTTGGTGTTCCCGGTCCGGTAATCCAAGAAATTAAACTCGGCTTCCACGGCCAACTCATGAATGTAAGACTTGAAACTCAGATTTCTGGCTTGTTGGGAAGGAGAATTGCTTTTGGAGTCATCGCCCTCTATGGTGCCATAATTAAAGCCGGCTTTGAAACTAAACCGTCGGTTGTAATTTAAGCGATAGAGCACCCCCCCAGCCGGCTGGGTAAGTGGGCCGAAGTAACCGGTTGGATTGAGATCGCCTATATAAAACGAACATCCTATAAAGATCCCTACCTCGTGGGTTTTCTTTACTTTTTCTTTCTGTGCAAACGATGCAGTGAAAAAAAACAATCCGGACAGAAAGAGTAGCGCTTTTTTCATTCGAGACAAAAAATACCTATCCCTCTAACGGGAAAGGTACTGGCTTTATTGTATACGAAGATACAAAAATAGCGGTACATTGCTGATATGAAGGAGTTTGGAGCCTTACAACCCAACATTTCTGCCGCCCTTTCAAATTTTGGATATGACTTTTAACACTTCAGATTTACGCCTCCTGCCTATGGGCTATTCTCTGCAAATGCCTGTTTATTAGCATATTAATTTAATATCAATTACCATTTGAAAAGGAACTGGCGTATTTTGATGGTCAAAAAAATGGTTTAGCTGGTCTTTCCTCCCTACCGTTTCCGGTTCGAACGCATTTAGTTCAGTAAATCTCTCTATTTTTCGGGTTGTGAAGGAAATTGTGAATCAAAAAGACATCCAAAAGCTGATCGGCCTGGATCCGCTGTTTCGAGACATCCGGGCTCAGTATGGTGATCCCCCGAACTGGTCGAGGCCGCAGGGTTTTATTTCCCTTTCGCGGATTATACTCGAACAGCAGGTGAGCCTGGCCTCTGCCCATGCCCATTACCTGAAACTCAATGAATACCTGGAAGCGTTTACCCCAGACCGGATCCTGGATCTTTCAGATCAGGAAATGCGTGCCTGTCAGATCAGCCGGCAGAAAACCGTCTACCTGCGTGCTTTGAGCAGCGAGATTGTTCAGGGCACACTTGATTTAGGCCGGTTTGGTAAGCTGGGCCAGATCGAAATCAGAAGACAACTTACCGCGATAAAAGGCATTGGCAACTGGACCACAGACATCTATCTGATGTTTTGTCTCCAAGCCAAAGATGTTTTTCCGGTCGGCGATATTGCCATCGTGAATACCGTAAAAAAACTGAC
>JABDAO010000014.1 GCA_013289095.1 Bacteroidota bacterium
TGGCATCACTGCTATTCCCTGGAATTTATATAGGCCAGATGGAAGTGCGGTGCCACCTGAAAATGGCGGTTATGCAAGTACATACGCGAGAGGTATAGCTGAAGCTGGCCAGAAAATAACGGGAACAGACTATAATGACATTCACACAATACCAATTCCTATAATTGTTTTGTCTCCGAGTCTGATCAATAATTTGTTCGCTGATGCAACTTCAAATTTGTATTTACTATGGCAGTATATGCCTGAGTTTATTTCAGTTGCTGTAAATATTTCTACAAATATGAGTGCAACTATTTCAGAAGTCACTCTACCACTTAAACTTGCGGCTATTGGAAATTCCTGGAACGACCCAATTACAAATATTAACCATAATAATATTCTGTCTTCAAATACTACGGCACAAAACATTAATGATATTGGGACGAATTGCACTAACAGCCTTTGCGCCCTTCATTATGGCGACTTTTATAGTATGTGTTATAGCATTTTGGGAAACAGTGATGGTTCCTACATGACAGAAGTTGGCCCTTGCACAGTTGAAAATTTGTTGGATGCAGCTCCGCTTTATGGCCCATTCTGCCATGCAACTGCCTATGATCCGAATGGATGGGCAACTTCAGATAGGTTTTATGATTCACCCCAACAGGTATCGGAAGGCAATCATGGGGAATTCGAAGGAAATTATAATGGGTTAGATTATATGCTGCTTCATAATCTTTTCTATCTTTATCAACAATCGCAAACACTTTTGGTGAATGGAGATTTTCCTAATTTAAGTTTCGGTGCAGTGGCAGGGATACACAATCAATCGCCAGCTGTTTATTATGATAATACGGGGCAGATGCAGATTCAAGTAAATGTTTCAACAATAAATAATTCTTCGGGAACACCAGTTTTGGCGGGCGATGTTACAGTTGAGGGCAATCCTGCCGGGATTTATATCACTGCCACAACCGTTTCAAATGGCGCATATTTTCACGCGTTTTGTGATAACAATAACTGCATTGTCAATCCAAATGGGTACAGGCACAAACAGGTGCCCAAAAACACTAAAGACAGTACAGGCTATGTTTTGAACAGCGAATTCATGAGCAACGCACCTTCGCTTTACTCTTTTAACACTTACCCAAACCCTGTTTACGGCCAAATTACATTCGATTTTGAAGTCAAAACAAAAAGCGTTTGCTCTCTAGAAATTACAAATGCTCTTGGGAAAACGAGTACGGCCCTATTCTCAGGCAAAATTCTGGATGCAGGGCATTATATGATCCCTGCCGATATTTCATTTCTCAACCCTGGAATATTTTTTTGCACCCTCACTCAGGGAGATGACCGTGTAACGAAAAAAATCATTAAGCTAAAAAACTAGTGCAATGTCTCGCTTATTTAGACGTATTAATTTCTCACTATTGTTTCTTGTTCTCCTTGCAAACAATGTTTTGTCACAACAACCAGAAAAAGAAACAATTCTCAGAGACGGGAATAAATATCTTTTCAATGGCAAGAAAGTGAGCGGGAGGCAAATCATTATGATTATTAAGAAAAAGTCGCCAGAAAAGCTTGTTCTTCAACAGATTAAGGTTGTGAAATGTGTTAGAATAGCTCAAACAACGCTTTTTATAGCAGGAGGCCCCACTTTTATTCTTGACGGGTTCTTGACTCTTGTTTTGATTGAACTCGGTAATACTTTACAGAATTCGACTTTTGAAACATCGAAAGAACTCTTCTTCATCACTCTTGCACCAGAATCCGTTGCGGTTCTCCTCCAGTTTGTTAAGAAATGGCGCATACGGAAAGTGGTGGATGTCTATAATCAAAGCTTAGTAAATCCTGGACTCGAATGATTTTTTACTTTTGTTGAGGTACAGCAGTTATACAACATACTCAGATAGAAATGGGGTAGTTCGTCAGTATTACAAAGCGGTCAGAGGTTTTACATTTTTGAGCAAAATTCTTTTTTATAAAAATGACAAATGAAATTTGTCTCAACCCCAAGTAAAATGGCGAACAGAACCATAGCTGTTATTTTATTGTGCGTAGTCAGTTTTGGATGCAAACAGCCTGCGAAAAATGTACCGATGTACAATATTCCAGTTCTTCCGGATGCATTTAGCTTTGCCTACTTCAAGCTCGGGACGTATTGGATATATCTGGATAGCGCTACTCACAGGATCGATAGCCAATATGTTGTGAGTGCTAATGATGCCCCGCTTGTTATCACTGGCGCTACGGCCCAATATGATGGAATGGGTGGTTCCTTCGGAAGCTTTAACTGTGTGTATCAATCATCTTATGAAGGTGCACAATATACGAATGAAGTTGCTCAAAATCAATATCATCCATCAAGTACTACGATTTATGAAAGTAGATACAGGGCTGGTCAGTCAATGGCTATTGGTGCAAATATATTTCAAATTCCATACTCCGTAAATACCCCTCTTGCATACGACGATACGATGATTATTGTCACAGACAATACTTCATTTATTCTCAGTAGCGCCACTTTGACGAATGTACTGGAAATTAATCACAGTCGTGACCAGACCTGTAATAATCTCAAAACAAGAACGTTCATTAAAAAGGGCTACGGTCTGCTCAGAAAAGAAGTTCCCGACAGCAACCGTGTATGGAACCTCATTCGGTGTCACATTGTTCAATGAATCCGCCTCGGCGGACGAACAAATTGATTCATTCCACCCCGGTGGTTGTAATGAAACAGGCATGAGCGGGATCTCTTGTTTTGTATCTGTCAGACATGATCATCTTACATTTACACCATCACGTATAAAGATTCGAGCATTGTTCTTTTTGAAATGTATCCTTGCGCTTAGGTTCGTCCTGCGGACGAAGCACCATTCCCTCCCGCGCAGCCAGCCCTTCAGACAGGCGCGACCGGGCAATTCGATGAATTAAAATTGATACGATGATGAATTGCTTGACTATTTGTTAAGGGGTTAAAAGAATTGGTATTCAAATATTTTTAAGAATGAAAAACATATTCTGCTTGCTAGTGAGTATTACCGCTTGCGTATTTGGGGGGCAATCCTGTACAAAACATTCTCCACCTGTTTATCCGGACAATAGAATTTCTGTTCCTCAAGTGCTTTCTGATTACGGATATTTTAAAGTTGGCAGCTTCTGGGTATATCAAGATAGTGCTTCGCTTGCGCTGGATAGTGTTTACATAACATCTGCAAAAGAAGGAACCTTCACTACGGCTCCGAGTAACAGTCAACCGTATCATGGCTATTTTGGGTATTTTAACACCTACACACAAAGTGTTTACGAAGGCCGGCAATTCCACTATTCAGTAAATACGGAAAACACTTTTAACGGGCATTCTGATCTTGTGGAAGATGAATATATTAACCCAAGTTCAAATGCTGAAACGTATTTAATGACGGACTATTTCGTCGTCGGCAAGCCGGATCCTGATGGTGGATATCCAGTGGCCTACGAAAACCTATATGATAGCCTAAAGGTTTTAAATTACTATTTCAAAAACGCAATGCTTTTTCATGACGGGAAAAATCAAACACAAAATAATAGCGCAACAAATTATTACCTTGCAAAGAACATTGGCATAATCAGAAAGGAGATTCTTACTCCATATACTATTTGGAACCTTGTTCGGTATCACATAGTTCAGTAGAGAGTAAAAGCTGTTTAGTATGAAAAAGCATATCGTAATTCTGATTGGGGGGCTTGGCATTAGCAGTTTTTTTTCATGACACACAAAACACTCGCCACCTGTTTATCCAGACGACAGGCTATCTGTTCCACAGGTTTTGATTGATTATGGCTTCTTTCAAACAGGAAGTTATTGGGTCTACATTGATAGCACCAGTCTTGCACTAGATAGTGTATACGTTACTTCAGCCAAACAAGGGATTGTAACAACTGTCGCCACCAGCAGTCGTCCATACCATGGCTATTTTGGGGATTATAACGTTTACCTACAAAGCACATACGAGGGCGTTCAATATCAGTATTCGGTAAATACAGAGAATACATTTGATTATCACTCAGAAATTGTTGAGGACAAATGGAGTTCTCCTGATTCTCTCAAAGAGACCTGGCTAATGATTGATTACTTCGTGTCTGGGCAAACCTTTCTTGAAAGCCCAACCTATACCTATGCAGCTGTTGTTTACGAAAACCAATATGATAGCCTAAAAATTTTGAATGATTATTTTAAAAATGTGATGCTCTTCCATGACGGAAAAAATCAAACCCAAAACAATAGTCCCACAAATTATTATCTTGCAAAGAATGTTGGGATAATACGAAAGGAAATACTTGCGTCCCATAGAGTCTGGAGCTTGGTTCGGTATCACATAGTTCAATAGAGAGTAAAAGCTGTTTAACATGAAAAAGCGTATCGTAATTCTGATTGGGGGGCTTGGCATTAGCAGTTTATTTTCATTCCGTTCGCGCAACTTTCTCCTCCACCTAACTCTCCCTTCTTCCCTTTAACCCCTGAGCAACGCATGAGCTTTGCAAGAATAGAAATTGATGGGCGAGGCCTCCTTTGGAGGCCCCCACTAATTCATTGCGCACGAACAGCCCGTCAAATTAGCGCGAACGGGAAACAAATCTTCCAAAGGATACTTTGAAAATAACCAGCCGAGAGCAATTTTTTCCACCAAGGAGTAAATTCGAATTGAGTTATTGGCCTTGGTGGTACTGCAAAACAGAAAAATCAAAAATTGGCATCATTCTTCCAACTGACCAGCCTTTTGCCAAATTCTCCTAAGCTGAATCCATCTTCTCCGAAATCATCCCGATTATTCTGTAGTTGCAAACCCGTTCTCCCTCATGCTCCCTTCCCTCAACCGTTCTGTCCTATCTGAAGGGCTGGCGGTGCGAAGGGGATTGGACCTTCGTCCGCCGGGGCGGACGAACCTAAGCGCAAAGTATGCGATACGGGCATCCGTTATTCCGCAGCTTGAGGCATGTCGGGTAAATATTGGGTAGTTTAAAGAAATCTCCTAATCTTTGTCCACTGAAAAATACATTCGGCATACATTTCAAGAAATAAACCATCAGACAGTTACACATTCATGAAAACATTTTATTTATTCGCAACACTACTCGTAGCATCAAATCTGTTTTTTTCGGCACAAGGGTTAGCCCAGCCTACACTCACAGGCTCCAACACCAACCCGGCCATAGGGCAGATACTCAATGTCGTAACAACGGGGCCATTTATCGAGGGTCATGCAGGAGCCGGACAAACCTGGAATTTCTCGGCACTCACTTCGAGCGGTACAGGCTCCTCCCCGGTTTCGGGGGCCTCAACAACTGCGTTCGGGTCAAGTTTTGCGAATGCCAACCTGGCGGTGTCCGACATGGGCTCCTCCACCGTTTCCTATTACCATGCCGACTCCGCGGCCTGGCAGTATTACGGCAACGTAACCGGAACCACACCCGTAGTATATTCCGATCCGGAGGATCTGCTGCGTTATCCCTTCACCTATACCGATTCATATACCGATACCTACGCAGGTACCTATCTGAGCAATGCATTGGTTTACCGAAAAGGCACCGTTTCAGTAACAGCCGATGCCTATGGAACCCTCATACTTCCCTCGGGCCCCCATCCTAATGCCTTGAGGGTGCATCGGATCGAAACCCAGCTTGATTCTATGTTTTACAATGGTGTTCCAAATTACAACACCTATTACCGAAGCGAATATGCCTGGTATATTCCGGGAAACACGCTTCAGGTTGCTTATACTGATTCTGTCATTCTTCAAAACGGAGTCAATGGGTCTATTGGCATTCCGATCTATATCTTATATGGTGGTTTTAGCGAGAAAGTATTTACAGGCATTGAAGACGAAGGTAATTTGCTGAACACAGTCCTTATCTTCCCCAATCCATCAACCGGGCATTCCACTCTTCAGTTTCAGCTTGTGAAGGCCAGTATGTGCGAGTTCCGGCTGTTTAATGGTTCGGGCAAGCAGGTGGGAGAAACCATTCAAAGACAGGGTCTGGAAGGTTCAAATCAGTACGAACTGAATATGACCGAGCTGCCCAAAGGTATTTATTTGGAACAGATAGTTACAGAAGGAGACAGAAACCTGGTTGGCAGAAGGATCGTAGTTGAGTAAGGCCTATACCGAAAAGTATTGTTTTTACTGGTATTACGTGATTGCTACCCATGGCGGGGACAAGATCCATTTGAATCAGGAAAAGGAAAGGTGCTCGCCCTTGTGCTTAGCTTAGTATATCGAATAAGGCATTCATCTGTAGGATACGGATATTTTTTCCCTGGATTGTAATAATCTTCTTTCGCTTAAAATCGCCCAGCAGACGCACCAATGTTTCGTTGGCAGTGCCTACATAGGCTGAGAAATCAGTTCTGCTCAGCCGTATAACCGACTGACCGCCTCCTTCGGGTTTGTAAATCTCATTGAGTTTGAGAAGCGCCATCGCGACCCGTTCTTTCACCCCCTGGCTTGCAAAAAGCGACATGTTGTTGACCCAGACACTGAATTCATGACCCAGATTTTCGAGCAGCAGATTGGATAAGGAAGGCGAAGCAGCAAGAATTTTCAAAAATGCAGCCCGTGTGATAAAGGAATAGGTGCAATCTTCAAGCGCTTCGGCCGACAAAGGATGCGACTCGTTGCAAATGATAGGGCGATAGCCCATGATATCGCCGGCTTTGTAAAAATAAATAATGGTTTCCTTCTGATCGCCGGTGATCTGGAACAGTTTTACTTTCCCTGCGGTGAGTACATACACACCTGCAGGATGGGAGCCTTGCTTAAAAAGCAATTTCTTCTTCTTGACCGTTTTCTGATGAATATTTTTGTTGATCAGTGCAGCCTCAGCCTTGGGCAAATGCCCGAAAATATCTCCACCTGTGTAATAGTACTTCTGAAGCTCAAAACCCATGGTGCAAATGTAGGCAGAATAAAAATTGCGAGCCTGTTTGTATGATGCCAACGTGGTGGACAGCTGCTCTTCTCTTCAGATATTGATAAATATCAATTTCGGGGACTTCGGTCGTGCCGAACTTTGGGGGCTGGAAATGCGCTGTCAGGGTGAAATCAAAAAGAAGGTCTGCATTTCCTAAAACCCTGAAAATTTAGTGGACCTGATTACTGCGCTCATGCTTTCATGCATAGCGTACGGGGTTTTCAACGGGGCGAATGAAATCAATTACACTGTTATGACAAACGAAAACGATGACTCCGCTCCCGAACCCATACTCATCTCACCCTCCATGGCCCCCTTGCTGGAGGCAGCGCATGTGGGAAGGGCGAAGGGGCTGATCGACCGGCGCGTACTGTATCTTTGCTGGCTTGCATTTATCATTGCCCTGATCATGGGTTTTGTTTCCAAAGGGCTGGTCATGCTCATCGGTTTTTTTACGAATTTATTTTTCTACGGCGCCTTTTCTGTTCAGTTTTCATCTCCTGCCGGAAACCACCTGGGAGCCTGGGTTATCCTGATCCCGGTAATCGGGGGATTGATTGTTGGTGTTATGGCCCGCTACGGATCAAGCGCCATACGCGGGCATGGTATTCCGGAAGCGATGGAGCAAGTACTTGAGAATGAAAGCCGGATACCACCCAAGATCACGTTCCTGAAACCCTTGTCGGCTGCCATTGCCATCGGAACCGGTGGGCCTTTTGGGGCCGAAGGCCCCATCATCGCAACAGGAGGAGCCCTGGGGTCTTTTTTTGGCCAGATCCTTAAAACCACTCCCGAAGAACGAAAAATAGTGCTTGCCGCAGGCGCCACTGCCGGTATGGCTGCCATTTTCGGAAGCCCTGTTGCGGCAGTCTTGCTTGCCATCGAGTTGCTGCTTTTTGAGTTCTCTCCGCGTTCTATTATCCCTGTTTGTGTGGCCTGTGTTACCGGAGCTGGCATACACATTGCGATGAATGGAACAGCGCCCATGTTTCCTCTGCCCTTGCTGCAGGCTCCGGGCGGTCTCGATCTGCTTGTTTATACCGTGATCGGGGTTCTGATCGGAACATTGGGTGTAATTGCTTCAAAAATTGTGTATGTGGCAGAAGACTTGTTCGAAAAGCTTCCGCTTCATTGGATGTGGTGGCCGGCACTGGGCGGAGCGGGAGTAGGCATCATTGGCTGGATTGCACCCGATACGCTGGGGGTTGGTTATAGCAATATCCAACACGTACTCGAAGGCAGCCTGGCTCTGAAAGCCTTGCTGTTGCTCTGTATTCTAAAGTTTGCTTCCTGGGCTATCGCCCTGGGGAGCGGCACTTCGGGAGGAACGCTGGCCCCTTTGCTTACCATAGGCAGCGCCGCAGGGGCATTGACAGGCATGTTGGCAACCCAGCTTTTCCCTTCGCTCCATCTCTCCCCCGGTATGGCAGCCCTCATCGGTATGGCTTCGATGTTTACCGGCGCATCCAGGGCATTGCTTACCTCCATCGTTTTTGCATTCGAGACCACCTTGCAGCCCTTTATCTTACTCCCTCTGCTTGCAAGCTGTACATCGGCCTACCTGGCTTCTTTTTTACTCATGAAAAACACCATCATGACCGAAAAAATTGCCCGCAGAGGAATTACTGTTCCCCAAGCCTACGCGCCGGATTATTTCGACAGGCTAAATGTGATGGAAGCGGCGCTGTTTGATTTCTTTGCCGTGACCGAACGGGATTCTATTGCAGCGCTCTGCCGGATTTTCAAAAATGAAACCGAAACCGATTTTCCCGAAACAATTCCGGTTGTTGACGAACAGGATATGCTGAAAGGGTTTGTACGGACCCAGGACATTAAGAATACCCCGGCCCCGGCCCATGCACTGATTTCCTCCATTCAATTTCAGACCAAACATCTGGTTTATCCCGACAGCAAACTCAAGGATGCCATACACCAGCTCTCGGCAAGCAAAACAGATCTGGTTCCGGTGATGAGCCGTACAGAGCCCGGAAAAATTCTGGGGATCATCACAGCCAGGAGCGTTCTCGATGCCTATGCAAATGCCCAAAAACGCAATTTCAGCCCGGCCCGGACTATTTATATCCGAAAAAGAGGAATCCGGATCATTGTGCATGCACGCGAGATGCACTTAAAGAGAACCAGGCCGAAAAGGAAAGCATGAATAGCTGCGTTCTTGACATTTGTCATTAAAAACGGAGTTTGTCGTCTGTAATTTTACAGTATGGAAAAGAAACAAAGCCAGGGCCTGGATGAAGCGGCATTGAGCACGGCCTTTGGGATATTAAACGCTGCTGACCTGGAGCTGCTCTTTAAAGCGCCTGCCCTTGTTTCTGTGCTTGCTGCAAGCACCTATAACAGGATCAATCAGGACCAAAAAGCAGAAGCGTTGAAACTGGCCCATCTGAAAACCTTTACGGCGAGAGCAGAACTAATATCTTATTACAGACAGGTAGAACAACACTTCCAGTCCGATTTCGAAGCCCTCGAAAAACAATTCTTTCCGTTTGATAAGCCAAACCGCGAAGCATTGCGTACCGAAATCGAAAAAGCGAATGTCATCATCAGCAAGCTCGATGAGCATGTTGCCGAAGTGCTCCATCAAAGCTTGAGTGATTATGCCACACACATTAAAAGATCAGGAATTGGAATCCTCGACGATTTTATTTTCCCGCTGCTTATCAAAGGCCTCACCTGTTGATTAAAAACTAAAAATTGTTCCCAAACCTCAATCCCTCAAGCGCTATGAAAACAGAATTAACCCTATTTGATAAAGCCGATCTATGGGCGGCACAACGAAAAATCTATCCCATCGATTTGATCCGTATCCTTTTTGGGATATTCATCATTTGGAAAGGCTATCAGTTTGGAGAAAAGCCCGAAACCGTGCCGGTAGTCATGGGCAGGCTTAGTTTTATCGAGATATTCCTCATTGTGTATATTGTCATTGTTCAACTGGCCGCCGGCATCCTGATTATGGTCGGGCTTATTTCGCGTACCGCCATCATTTGTCTCCTCCCCATCCTGTTTGGGGCCGTGGTGTATAGTTCAAGGGCCACCACGGTGCTTGCGTATACCGGCACAGGCTGGGCTTTTATCAGCCTGATGCTTGCGCTGGCATACCTGGTGTATGGATCGGGAGTTTTTTCGTGCGATACATACTTTCGCAAACATCCGCCCATCAGTCATATTTAAGTACAGGTTTGACATGTTCCCGCGCTGAACATGGCTTTGATGGGTAGAAGCCCGGCATTCTGAAAACCCCAAAAGCCAATGCAGCTCCTTACGAATACCCGCTATTCATCCAACCCAGGATGAAAGACGAAGACTCATTGGTCTGTTCTCCCAATGTACATGGCTCTTGGCTGAACGCTTTGGAGATAGATCCAGCTATTTGTCTGCAAGAAGAGGGATGGATAATGTGCATGAATCCGGTTAGTCACCTCCCCAAACACCCCCTTGCCTGGTAAGCGGTAAAACACTACTTTGGTGCAAAGCTTCCAACTGCTTCTACCCGTAGCCAGACTATGCACCTAAAACAAATCCTGTTTTTTCTTTTGTCTTTCTCCCTGGGGATGCAGGCACAGCCTGTCAAAGAAACAGATTCTATTGCATCCTTGCTCCAGAAAGCCCAAACCGATACCCAGCGAATCCGACTGATGAATGCCCTGGCATTCAGGCTTCAAAATGCTCATGCCGACAGTGCGCTGCATGTTGCGGAACGGGCGCTTAAACTTGCCGGGTCGCTCCACAATCAGGTTGCGGTTGCTTCCTGCTATACCATACTGGCCAGTATTTGGGACGAAAAGACGCAAAACGAAAAGGCAATCAGCTATTATCAGCAAGCGCTTGACATCTATCAGCATTGTGGTGATAAGGCCAATGCAGCTAAGGCGTTGTACGACCTGGGTATTATGTATCACACTGCGGGCAATTACTCCCGGTCGATGGAGTTTCTCACCCGTGCGCTTCCATATTATGAAGAAAAGGGTGACAAGGAAATGGCCTCGCAAGTCATGAGTGTCATCGGAAAGGTATATAAAGACATAGGCCGTCTTCCAGAGGCGCTGGATTATCAAACGCGGGCCCAGAAATTAAGCGAGGAAACCGGTGATCAGGGCTGGATGTCGCGCGAGGCAATCAGTCTGGGGCTCCTCTATACCACGTTGAAGAAATATCCCGAAGCGCTTGCCATGTATTCAAAAGCAAAACCTTTTGTTGAATCATCCGCCGACCCCAAGGCAAAAGCCATCCTGTATACCAATATCGGGAATATAAGTTTTGAAATGAAAACATACAGCGAGGCCCTGAATTATTACACCCTGGCATTGCATCTGGCCGAAGAAATCGGGAACCGCTATGGCATCGCCTTGCTGCAATTGAACATCGGGTCGGTGTACCACAAACAAGGCGATCTGTTAAAAGCTGCTGCTTACTACCAGCTGGCCGAAGTGTCGTCTGTAAAACAAGATGCAAAAGACATGTTGATGGATATCTATTCCAATCAGGCCGAATTGTATAAGATCCGTAAGGAGTTCGAAAAAGCCTTGCATTACCACGAGCTGTATTCGGCCATGCGCGATACCCTGCGAAACGCCGAAGGTGACAAACAAGTACAAGAGCTTACCGCAAAATACGAAACAGATAAAAAGGAAAAACAAATTATCGTGCTCACGCGCGACCAGGCCCTGCAGCAACTGGCTATGCTTAAGCAGCAAACCGATCTGGCGCGTCAACGCCAACTTAGCCTGGGTTCGCTGGCGGTTGTGCTGGTCATTGCCGCATTTTCCTTCCTGCTGTTCAGCCGTTATAAACTGAAGCAAAAGGCCAATGAGCAGTTACAGGCGCAAAACGAATCTATTTCACTACAGAAAACCGTCATCGAAGAAAAAAACAGGAGCATCACCGACAGCATCAATTATGCAAGCCGGATACAGGCGGCCTTGTTGCCTGGCGAGACGCATTTCAGAAATCATTTTTCAGACGCGTTTGTCGTATACCGGCCAAAGGATATAGTAAGCGGCGATTTTTACTGGATTGCCCAAACAAAAGGTAAGATCATCTACGCCACGGCCGACTGTACCGGGCATGGAGTGCCGGGAGGGTTTATGACCATGCTTGGCAGTTCGCTTCTGAATGAAATCGTGAACGATCTGGGCATTACCGAACCGGCAGCTGTACTCGATGAACTGCGCAGGAAGGTAATCCAGGCCCTTAATCAACAGCATCACAGCCCGGATGAAGCGGAGAAAAAAGGGTTTGTGAAAGACGGAATGGACATAGCCATCTGTGCTATCGATTTGAATAAGCCGGAACTCACCTACGCCTCGGCATACCACGATATCTGTGTGATCAGCAACAACGAAGTGATCGAATTGGGCGCCGACAAACAACCCATAGGCTACTTTGGCGATATGCAAAAACCGTTTACCCAAAAGTCAATAGCGCTGAAGAAAGGGGATGTGATCTATACCTTTACCGATGGTTTTGCCGATCAGTTCGGGGGCCCGAAAGGAAAGAAATTCAAGTACCGGCGCCTGATTGAACTGTTGAATGCGCAGCATGACAAATCAGGACAGGATCAAAAGAAAATCCTTGAAGAGCATCTCGACGACTGGAGAGGAAACCTTGAACAGATTGACGATGTCTGTCTGATAGGAGTCAGGATCTGATGCGATCTTTATCTCGTCGTAAGGAGCACCCGATTTCGGTGTTCCTGAATCGGAGGTTGGTTCAGACGATTTAAAGCAATGAGCATCTGCCTATAGCACGTCAGGCAGGCCGCCCCCCGGCGACTAAGGCTTGGACAATCTGTGTTTCACGAAAAGATCATGCCCCTGCATCACTTCTGAAGATCTCCCCTCCCCGGCGATCGCTCCTTTTTAGCACTACGCTCGATCGTAATCCGCTCAACCATTCCCGCATTCCACACATCCAAACCCTCGAAGGAGCGTTGATTTCGACACGGAAATTGAGTATTTAATAGCTATCCGGGCCTGAGTCCCAACCATCTGTTTCAAAAATTTCAATGCTCACCTTGCGTTGAAAAAACAAAAAAGGGCCGTGCACTGCACAGCTCTTTTTGTTTTTCGGGCACAGGCCGATGAACACGTTTGCACCTGCCGGCTCAGCACAAGGAGAGCATATTCATGTCATTGATCTTGCCTGATATCAGGCCCAGACACAAATCATTTCTGAGAGCAGAGCAACCTTTCCTGCCGAAGGGTTTTCCTGTGGTCAGTTGAATAACTTCCGGCCTGGCAGACCCTAAGTCTGGAGAAAGAAACGATACGTATCCTGGATTTTGGCTCCCTATTCACTGCCCGGGCAAAACCTTAGTTGTTCCTGATTGTGCGCTAAACCGGCTGTAACCTCCAGGTGGTTTGAATCTTAGTTCCTTTCAGTTGTGCCAATTGTTCTGACGAAACGTTTTTGAGCAAATGCGGCAATGCGCTTAATTCAGAGCGGTCGACTGTAGCTTCTTTGTCAATCGCAAACCCCATCCGTTTGAAAAATGCTGCGGCGGACTCGAAACTCTCGAACATGTTTTCTTCAATATGATGTTCCTCGGCGAACTTCTGCCATTTCTCATCCATTTTAAAATCCATGAACTCGGTTTTATCTTTGATATAAATGTCGGCTGTAATCCAAAATCCACCCCGATCGGTTAAAACCTGATGTATGATCTTGCAAAGGGCTTCCTTTTCGGTCTTGTTCAGATAGGTAAGCAGTCCTTCATTCACAATCGCGAGTTCTCCTTTTGGAAAACGGGCGGCTATTTCCATAAACTGTTTTTCATCCAAGACATTCAGTGGCAAGAGCTCCAATGTCCCTTTTTCAGGAATACGTTCATCCGTCAGGGCCAATGCAAGCTCCTTTTTCTTTGTAACCAGATCGGGCAGGTCGGTATCAATATAATGCACATCCTCTTGCTGGATCATATTCAAGCCCCGAAAAGAATATCCTGACGATAATTCCAGGATGTTTTTAACCGGTTTGTCTTTTAAAAGCAGGTCTATACTCTTGTACCTGTTTTCGAGGTGATAGGTCATCATCCAAAAGAGCCAATCTTTATTTGAAAAATCGAACGCGAAGGGTTCGGGCTGTGAGATGAGACCTGCTGTCTGACGTGCAAAAGGAATATCGGTATACGCTTTAAAGAGCAATACCATTTTTGCCGAAGGACTGATGGTCGTGAAATTTCGTTTTCTAAAATCCAGTTGTTCTGAAGTGTCCATGGGTTTAGCGTTTTGAAATGAAATAAAACACCTGATGTTAATAGCCGGTCTTTTGAATAAGCGCTGTTTGCCGGGGGCCTTTCTGCAAAAAAGGGGGGTGCATTAAATGCAGTAAAGACAGCCCCTTGTTAAGTTAAAACATGTTTGCGTTCGAGCCTGAAGAGTAACCACAGAACGGCAGATAGCTTATGCCCCTATTCCAGGGCTACCCTGATTTTCTGAAAGATACAAAAATTTTATTATTTTATTTTGAAGACCATGGTCTCAGGAGCCTGAAGGCGAGCCGTCTTGCTTTTCGGCAACCAGGTAGAGCTGCGGATCGCCCAATCTGTATTCAGCGCCCGATACAGAACCATAAACAGCGTTGACCAGGAACCCCGTGTTTTTTCAAAAGACGTTTGACCTCCCCGAGCGTGAATACATAATGTTTAAAGGCATGCGTTTCGGTTGCTCCGGCTTTGGTATACAGAATCGTGCTTACCATCAAACTGTCTGTGGGCTGGTATGTATTGGTGATATCCATTTGGATATCGCCCACGGTAAAGGATTTCTGTTTCGAAAAAGTTGGCAAAATGCTTTCGGCAATCATTCCCGAATTGATAATGAACCGTGCTCCCGGTAGCAGACAAGCCGAAACCCGTTCAACAAAGGCATCCATTTTTTCGGCATTGAAATACCCAAAGCTGTTGCCCATGCAAATGGCCCCTGAGAATAAATGATCGACCTCAAAAGAAAGCATATCGGCCCGAAGCGTGTGTATCGGAAGTTTTTCGTTTTCTATTTTTTTATTCAATGAACGAATGAATGTTTCAGAAAGATCGACCCCGGTAACCAACAGGTTTTTTGCCGACAGTTCGACCGACAGCCTGCCATTGCCGCAGGGAATATCCAACAAACGCTGTCCGGGTTTCATCTGGAGAAGACCGAACAGGAAATCGGCTTCCTGATGGTTCCATTCGGCCGAAACCGCTTTTTCCCAGAGCTCGCAATTGATTCCGGTGAAAAAAGATTCGTACCAGGTATCGCTGATGGGAAGAGAATTTGTCATCTGGATTGAATTTTCGGTTTGGTAGTTTGTATCCTTGCAAAGGTAATACAGGAAAAGGAACTGAAAACCAGCAGACCAAAAATCAAATGCTCCATGGTCTGAAGCTGACCACCACGGCTGGTGTTAGCGCTTCCTCTTTTCAACGAAGTACGCATGCTCCTGGCCGGCCAACTTCTGTTGTTGGGAAAGAGGCGAACGAACTCTCCCCCGATATGGGCAGCCATGTTCACCCCGCAATATGTATTCGAAGCAGGCATTCGCGCTCAAAAGGCCGGCAGCACGACGAACCTGTGGGATAACCCATCCCGATGACTATCAGTACCGCACAAATCATAACACACTGTGCATTAGCGCACAAGCCATCTGATGCACAATCTGGGTTCAGAAAGCTCTGGCAACAGGAAGGAACCCGTCTGCCCGGCCAACCTGTCATCGGGTCAACCGCTAAAAGATGTGTTTTCGCTTTGAATTGACTCCAGGGCTTTGGAAAAAGAAAGAGTTGCTATGACTGATGAAATGACTTTTGTTAACCGGTTGAAACACGCAGTAACCGCGCAAATACATTCTTTGGTAGGTTCCTTGTCTGCCGGCTGATTTCAGGTATCAAAAAGGCCACCAATAAAAACACCAAAATCGTCTTTTGAACCATGGGTTTAAGGAAGGATGCTTGCAGTGGCAATGAGTTTGCAGTGACAGACACCTGCACACAAACGCATAGCGCATCGGCTCGTCAGCGCAGACAGTCTTTAAATACCAGTGGAAGAAAGAATGTGTACGATGGAAGATGATTTACGCATCAAAATGGCTGACATCGTGCCAAAGTCGGGTAAAACCTGTACGATTTCAATTGAAATCGATACCATAGAAAGTGAAACACATACCAAATCAATTGATTTCGTTGCAATGTAAAGTGAAACAAAGCCGATTTCAATTGAAACCGACACGATGTAACATGAAACCGGCGCGAAGGAAAAAGAAACAGGTACGATGTCAAGTGACATCGGTACAAAAGAAAAAGAAACGGGCATCATTTCAATTGATTTCGATACAATGGAAAGAGAAACAGGAACGATTTCAATTGATATCGTTACAAAGGAACAGGAAATCGATGCCATTTCAATTGAAACGTGTACGATGTAACATGAAATCGGTACGATGTAAATTGCAATGTAACAAAACACCTCAAAAAGGGTACAAAACAGGGCTTATCAAGGGATGCTATCCTGTGAAGCTCCATTATATTGACCCAGACAAGCAGACGGTATATGGTTCAGGTGGTGGGATAAACACAGCCAGAACCCTTGAGCTAACTCAAGACCAGGCAGAACGATTGATTGGATATGTCAATGACCGACCGAAAAGCCTTGTTAGGCAGTTAAAGGAGTGATTTCCTGCTATTGAATGGCCGAGGCAAGGCTTTGGCAGTTACCGATGTTCAGTTCGTTGTTGAAGGTTGCTGACCGCTCTTCCCAGCTAAGAACCGAACTCCCAAACTTATCAGGGATCGTGTTATAGCCGGCATGTTGATTGAACGGGGGCTGCCAGTAGAGCAGGTTCAGTTATTCGCTGGGCATAGGTGGATTTCCAGTACTGCCAGATACCAGTTACAAAATATGGCAGAACAAAGGGAGCTGTTAAATAAGTGGTTTCCATTGGTATAGTGGGGAGGAGTAGGAGTATCCGATATGTACTCCGAAGCGATACATCCTTGAAACGTATACATTTTTCTTGTTTTTGCGACAGCAATACGGATACAATATGGGTATTATATGAGTATATTTGCTGGTAATAGTTAGTAATTTATGGGTATATTGCAGGCATAATATAGGTAAACTACAATGGAAAAGAAGCTGAATTTTGATTTTAAGACCATGCAGTACATCATAAACCGCATCAGTCTCATTGATTCTTTCAAAGGGAAGTGGTCTGCTTTGGAGAAAAAAGAAAGTAGATACTTGAGAGAACTTCGGCACATCGCTACTATTGAGAGTATTGGTTCTTCTACAAGAATAGAGGGGGCTACCTTAACTGACGGAGAAGTTGAAAAACTGCTCAAGTCAGTCAAAATGACCAAGATGAAATCAAGGGAAGAACAGGAGGTTATGGGTTACTACGAAGCCTTGGATGTGGTACTGGATAGTTATTCAGATATCCCTCTGACAGAGCCGTATATCCAACAATTGCATGGTATTTTGCTCAAGCATAGTAGCAAGGACACCCGCCATCGGGGTGGATATAAAAACCTCTCCAACAAAGTTGTGGCGAATTACCCTGGAGGGAAACAATCCGTGATATTCAATACAACAGAACCGCATTTGGTTAAAAAGGAAATGGAAGTTCTAATTACCTGGACTGATAAAGCTTTTGAAAAAGGTGAATTACATCCACTTATTATTATCGGGACGTTCGTTTATGAATTTTTATCCGTTCACCCCTTTCAGGACGGCAATGGCAGATTGTCTCGTTTACTTACTACATTGCTCTTACTCCGCCATGACTACCCCTTCATTCAGTACATTTCCTTTGAAAACCTTATCGAAGCACGGAAAAAGGAGTATTACAAGGCTTTGATGACTGGGCAAAAAAACAGATATAAAAACGAAGAAAAGATTGACCAGTGGATTGTTTTCTTTCTCGACTGCATTGCTGGATTAATAACGAAGCTGGAAATTAAATATGCAGCGTTCAGCAAGAAGGGGGCATACCTGAATGAACGGCAGAAAGCTATTCTTGCTGTTATAAAGAAAAAAGCTCCAGTGAAATTCAGTGATATTGTGGAAACCCTGCCTAAGGTATCTCCCAATACCCTGAAAAAAGACCTTCTCTATCTGATAGCAGAAGAGCGTATTTCAAAAACAGGGCAAGGAAGAGGAACTGTTTATGGAATAAAGGAAAAGGAAAAAAAGCAAGAATCTATCAGCCTTATTTGAAAAGCTCAAAACCATACTAGTTCTGGGCTTTTTTGTTCTTCTTATGTTGATGCTTTTGAATCGGTTCTTTGAATTTTTAAAATGTGTTTGGGCAATAGGATTAACCCCTTCCAAACATTCCCTCCGCCTGAGGTGGAGAGGGACAGGTCTATAAAGTGGGGTTATTAGAGATACCCTTAATCTTTATTTCATAAACCTTTGGCCATAATTTACCCGTTACATAAACCAGGTTGGAAATGGAGTCATAAGCAATGCCATTCATTTCGAGAGAACCTGGAAATATGGTTTTTGAATCCTCGGCAAGCGCACTTAAATCAAGTTTTGCGATGACCATTCCTGTCATCGGATCTATTTTTACAATGGTGTTGGTTGTCCATAGATTGGCATAAATATACCCGTTGATGAATTCCAGTTCATTCAGATAGTCTTCGGCATAACCATTTTCAGAAACAGGAATTGTTTTGACTACCTGAAGATTTTCTGGATCCCAGTATGTCAATGCATTCGAGCCATCGCTCATGATCAGATTTTTTCCATCTGTAGTAAGGCCCCAGCCTTCCTTATTCAAAAAAGTGAACGCTTTTAATTTTTTGAAAGTCGTTGCATCATAGATAAAGCCGACTTTTGTTTTATAGGTTAGTTGATAGACTTTACCATTCAGGAATGCAATCCCCTCGCCAAAATACTGGTTTCGGTCTAACATCGCTTTTACTTTTATCTTACTTGTTTTCAGATCAACTGAACCGAACAATGATTTGGTTTGAGGTAAGTTATCTGGCGCCCCTGTGCTCTCATACAACTCGTGATGATGAAACACCAAACCTTCTGTAAACGCGGTGGTATCATGCGGAAAGGAATGAATCAATGAATAGCTAAGAATCGCAACCGGCTTTTGGACCAAGAGGAGATTTTTACCTGCTTCTGACCTATTACCGGTAGTGTTGCAGGTCATCAAAAACAGGGCAACAAAAAAAGTGTAACCTGCCTCTCTCCAGCTTTGGACTCTTCGCTTTGACATTTCATTTAAATAACAGTAGTTTCGAATAGGCCTTGCTTACTTGAAGGGGGGCGATTTAAATAAAACGTGTCTCATGGCCAAGACAGTTTCTATATTCCTCATCCGTCACCGGAGCCAGCCATTTTACCGCACCGGCTTCAGTTGTATTTGTTATTGCAATATGACTGAAGCTGGAATCACTCGCTGCACCATGCCAGTGTTCAAGTTGTGATGGGATGACAATTACATCGCCTTTGGTAATTACGCGTGCCGTCTTGCCTTTTTCCTGGTAAAAACCGGTGCCGGAGGTAATGAGCAAAATCTGACCTGCCGGATGCGTATGCCAGTTGGTTCTGCTGCCAGGCTCGAAGACTACATTGCCTATGGTAAACGTTCCGGTTTCGTCTTTTGGAACCAACACATTCAACAAGGCTGTGCCGGTAAAATAGTCGGGCGAAGTTTTTTCGCCAGGGGCGAAGATGGAGTCCTGAATTTCGGATGTTTTCATGAGTAGCTGATTTTTAAATACAGGGGTTACACAAAGCAATGAAGTGCGGTTCTTTTGCCGGCTGCTATTTCACTTTTAGCCACATAGGCTTAGCCTTCAACACACTTTTGTGTATTTTGCAGTCCTCAGAATGAGCCCCGCTGAGATAACCAATGCTCATCAAGAACTCATTTACAATCTCCCCGCCGGTAAATTTGAATGTTTTTTTGAAAAGTTTGACCCATTCTTCCTTTGTTTTAGGGTGGTGGTTCTCCAGCCATTTTTGAAATGAACCGTATTCTTTCTGGAGTTGCAGAATCGTCTTGGCGTTTTCTATGGCGGCATTTACTTTTAACCGGTTGCGGATAATGCCGGCATCAGCTAAGAGCCGTTTCCTGTCAGCATCCGTATAAGCCGCAACCTTTTTAATATTGAAGTTGTGATAGGCCTTTCTGAATGTGCTTTCCTTTTTCAAAATGGTCTCCCAGCTCAATCCTGCCTGATTGATTTCCAGAACGAGCCGGCAAAACAATTCATTGTCATCATGAATTGGGAAACCATATAGTTTGTCGTGATACGCTTTATGCAAAGCCTTTCTATCTTCAGGCATGTATTCAATGGCACTGCAATATGACATGGTTATCAGTTAAATGAGGATTTTATTTTTCAAAAGGCAACGCTAATCTAGCGTAATTTCTTCAGGTTCTGTCTGTAAATCAGGGTAGAATCGCTTCAACGTGATGAGTTATCTAATCCGGAGTATCAGAATGCATTGCTGCAAGCGAATCCAACCTGGTGACTAAAACACAATAAATAGCTAATGGCCTTTATTGAAAAGCGATTAATTCTGTTTGGCCAGGACGATAGGGAACATCTCAGCCAGGGGATGCTAATTGCATAAGCTGTTTGGCGGTTTCCATTTTGAATCCTGCAATACTGGCTAAGCTACATTAATTGTCAATCATGTGTTATAAAGAGCAGATTTTTCTTTCGTCATTCTTTGCTCGCGATTAGATATAGTCTTAAACAGGAATCTTTCTGTCGACCTTTAATAGCATGCCCGTTTCGTCTTTGACTTTCTGAATGTGGATCAGATTACTGGTAACAGCTAATGGAACCTGCTTATTGCATACATAAGCTTCAGTTATAACAAACTTGGTGACATCATAATTCGCTTTAAAAACCAGATAGGTTGAAATCAACTGGTCTCTCCCTTTACGAATCCAGCCATTGCTCCCTCGATCTTTTAACTCAACAAAGGTTAACTTATTTCCATTGATGAGTACTCCATCGCATCGACTCTCAGGCTCACCGTTGGGACGCAGTATTGGGACACAGGCATCAATCGCCTTAAAAATTATTTCTTTGGCATCAGGATTATCAACTTTTGCAACCCACTTCGATTTGTTGAGCAGGTCCATATCCATATAAGCAGGTAATGTGGGAGGAGGTGGGTCATCGCATAGACCGAATTCAAGATTGGATGTGCTATTTTTGCAGACTACTCCGGGAATTTTACAATTACCATTTGCGGCGGTACATGGAGCGGTAAAAAAATCTATTGGCATAAGTCTTCAATCTCTAAAAGGTTTGCAAACAATTCATTGCTCTCAGCCATTCTTTCATTAAGGTAATTTTCATCGGAAGGAAGCTTCTCGTAATCTTCGAGTTTAATAATACTTCCGGCTTCATCCAATTCATAAATCACCCAGTCATTCGGATTTACCGTTGAAACAACCGGAACTATTTCATTAAGTTTAACACTTAATTCAGCCTTCTTATTTGATGATTCAATTTTAGCGGAAACCGAAAATGCTTTAACAGCTAATGTCAAATAGTTAATGATATAGGGGCTGTGAGTTGTCAGGATGAGTTTATTTCCCTCGTTAATATTATTAAACTCAAGCAAACTATTAAGCATGTGCTGTTGGGAGCTTGGGAATAAATTTTGCTCCGGTTCTTCAACAATATTGATAAATGCTGTCTTATTGAATTGAGTAGACAAAGCCGAAAGAGCTGCTCTCTTTTGTTCATCAGTGAAGCTATCGTCTGACCAAATGGCCTTCACTCCCTTCTTAAAGCGATCTAATTCATCACTACTCATGGGCTCTTTATTCTCAGTTTGACGCTTCACAGAATTGGCAAGAAACCAGGAAACTAAATACAAAGGAACAATGGATTGAAAGCCACTGGAAGCTTCTGTTAATCGAACTTTATAATCTTTTCCTTTTACATGAAGTATGTCGTTTGATTTGTCATATTCCAGGTCAGTATCATTTATTGGCAGCTTTAATCCTCTTTTTATTTCATTTTTGGCATTGTCAAATTCCGTTAAAAACTCAACTAATGAATCCGAAGAAAATTTCAATAGTTTGGGACTCTTTATTGTACTTATAAAATTTCTCTCCGCAGGAACATACATAATTTGAGGAAGAGGGTAAGCACCTTTATGACTTTCTTCTATAGATAGATTACCATGGAGATAGATTATGGTATATGAATCACCTTTATATTCGATTTCTGCATTATCTTTTCCTTCGATATCTTCAAAATAGTTTGCAAGTTTGTGATACTCGCAATAATTATTTTTGAATTTACCTTTTCGAGTGAACCATTTAATATCATAGTCTCCCCTAGTAAGAGCTTTTTCAATCCAACTAAAAGATGAAATCAGTTTTGCAACCGTACTTTTTCCGGAACCTTGATTACCAATAAATATGGTAACTTTCTTAATGTCCATCCACCCATCATTTTCCTGATGGCCGTTCTTAATTGGGCCAAAATTCTTTATCCTTATTTTACTCATATTTTCTTTAGTTGAATAGCCAAATTTAGGCATAATATCCTTATATAGAGGATTCTAGGTTGGGTTCGTTCAGTAATCTCCCAATTCAATGGATACCAATTGCTAAGAACTGTAGGGGGAACCGTGACTTTCTTCAATATTGAATAAGGTATAGATTTTGAGTCAAATGAGCCTTTCCTCTAGCAGGTCCTTCCAGCTAACAAAACCCTTCCGCTCGTCCGTATAATTGTGAACAATCCGGCTGAAACTTCGGGTTTGGCTGCTTAAAAACTGTTGCCGGCCTTCCGCTCTTATCGTTCCAATTTCGGCATCGATCTTTTTTAATTTTGTTTTTAAAGCGGGCAAATTCTTTTCGACATGCCAAACATAAGTCGCTTCTTCTGTATCCAGGATTTCCCAGACTATATGATATTGCTGTTTCCCGCTGAGAAGGAAAATGAAAGAAAACGGGAGCAAAACAAAACGAAGCTTGAGGAGGCTACTCTGTGCATTTGAGGCAAATAAACGAGTTGTGAAACATTTCTGCTTCAACCCAACTCCAATTGGCTCCAATTGTAGCATGGAAGAGGGCTAAAACGGCAAAAACCGCTTGATTTTGCTTAAGAGTGGGACAGTGTGAGTGTCAGAGTGAGAGTGAAGAAAAAAACAGAGTAAGTTTAAACGCTCTTCGCGCTCACTCTCACTCTGTTTTTGTGGCTCCGGCGGAATGGGAACTATTACCCACAATGAATCCGAATGACACAGAGTTACCCTGAGGGTGCTTCAAGAACAATACGAGATGTTCCCATTCGGGGAAACAAGGGGTCATATAGTACCCTTTCTGTTCCAGTAGGGTTCCAGTTAGGCCCAAATTGTTGGGTGCTCAAAAGGCTGATTTACGAGGCAATATCATTGATATATTGAAGATATTATCTCGCATCAGTGGTCGTATTCATTATATTTGACATTCATCCACAACAATGACACGATGTTTGACGACAATGATGAAGAAACATTTTGGGATACTATCGGTTCTGACTCCTATGGCTTTCTTAAAGATAATTTCAAACAAATTGCATCCAAACTCGCAGCATTTTTAATTACCTATGTCTTAGGGGAAGACGAATTTGAAATAGGTCTTTTTAAGAACGGGAAAGTGGTTGGCTCAAACATTTGTTATAATCAATATGACAGTGATAAGCAACTGGAACTGAGATTTACGAATCATTCCGAGTTTGAGTTATATGTTATGCTGTATGACGATGATGCTGGGAAATTAAGGGAGTTCCATTTTAAATTAATTGGCGAACATTTAAAAATCATTCCGGAAGGATTGAAACAAATGCTCATTGAATGCCAAAAGGAGGAGAAAGGCAGAATTGTATCTGCAAAGAGTATTATCAATTAATACAACCTTTTCAACCTGAATACGAGTCACTAATCTGAAAACGTCTAGAAAATTCAGTCAAGTGCATATAGTACCCTTTTAGTTCCAGTAGGGTTCCAGTAAGTTCGAAAATTAAGGTTGGCGCAAAAAAGAGGTTTTTCCGGGCAATATCACCGTTATGTGGTAATTCTTAAAGTATTCCTCCTGGCAAATTTCCTCAATTAATTTATGAGCTTGAAAAGTAGTTACACCAACTTCAATATGTTGTTCACCATCTCCATAGTCTACAACACCAAAACCGGTAATGCCTTCCATGTGTCCAATTCTTTGCTCTAGTTTTTCGGCAGCTTTTTCAATACTATCCATATTATAAGTACCTCCATTCTTTTAATTTCTGAACTACCAGCATTCCCGGATTGGCGAACGTCTGAAATTTGTTACCCGCGAATAATAGTCCGGCAAAACTATTATCATGAGTTGCCCGGATCATTGAGCCCGAATCCCCACCTTGGCTAAAGCTCTGGCCGGGGGTCGTGCTAACAATGACTAATTGATCTTTAAACAATACAGGAGTTCCGTTATACTCGATGGTAATCCGATAGGAGTTAGAGACTACCTTACCCGTAGTAACTCCTGAAGTCGCGCCGAACTTCATAACGACCTCTTGCTTTTGGATGGCTCGTGTTTGGCAGGGGACGGGGTGCTTTGTTGGGTAGTACCCTTCTAGTTTAGCAACGGCGAGATCAAGATAGTTTGGAATGTCAGAATATAACGGCTGAAAATTCTCTAGCTGACCAATTCGATACTTTGCGTTCTCCATCGAATAAACGGTATCTCCGCGCAAGCCGCCGTTACTATCTGCCAAAACGTGATTATTTGAAAATATGCGAAAACTATCTCCTTCATACTTTGGGTACAGATATCCACCTAACGTACCGTAACTATTTCTTAGCGCAAGATTCTGATGGGCAATTTTCATTGCTTTCTCTGTCGAGGTAGAATAAAAGGCACGGGCCCGAGGGACTCGCACAACAGAAACATATTGCGAACCAATTTGAAAGTAAGCTGCGATTCTTGCAGCCCAGTTTTGACAAGAAGAATTATGGCAAATGACGGCCTCATCAAGTGAGACATGAAGAAAGCCGTCAAAGTGCATTCCGAAACCAAGGAGCGCCTTCTCATAATGGCAATCCTGATACTTTCCGGTGATCTGCCCCAATTCCAAATCAGTGCCTACTGCTTTACTGAAATGGTTTGAAGAACCGGAATGATTATTTGTGAGAATACCCTCCAAATAATTTTGAGCTCGTATTAGTCTATGCATGTGATTTTCTTTTTTTTGTAATACAGAGTGATTTTCAAAGTTAATCAAATACAACAAACTAACCATATACGGTTACTTCAGTTCATCAAAAAATATTGAGTTTGGCTTTATAAAGATGAAAAAGCCAAAGCTCAATAAGCGGTTTGATAAGCAGTTCGGTGAATTTGTGCTGAAAAAACGGCAAGAAAAGGGCTGGTCACAATCCGTTCTTGCGGATAAAGTTGAAAATAACTACCAAAATATCTCCAGATTAGAAAGGGGCGAAATTACACCGACACTTTATTGGTGCTATAAGTTGGCAGAAGCATTTGAGATGGAATTGCCAGAACTGCTAACGGAGTTCGGGTTCAAAGCCAAGAAATAGTTGTTTCACAACCCTCCGAGTGGAAATTTATAATCCAATGATAAATTCGATTTGCTCTTTTTCGTCTTTTGTAAAATCGAACGGTACAACTTCAAGTTTTAAATCGCCTTCATAAATAAACTCATTAAGTTTTTTGGTGAAATTTGGATTGCTCGGGTAAAGCAGAACCAGTCTAGGTTCTTGGGTTGGTGAAGTATATTTTTTTCCATAAGCATATAACTGATACATATCAGCCTGTGAGATATTATAGTTACGCCTTTCCGAATTCTCATCTAAAAGTTTCCACTTGGTGTCAATAACCTTTTGTCTTACTTCTTCCTTGTCAATAACAATATCAGGCCTTAAGCCAAAACGTTTTTCACTTTTGTGTTCAACTAAGAAGTATGCACGATCCTGTGTTTTAATTTTATACCCATCCGAGTATTTTTTGAATAGGTAGGCTAAATAGTCCTCAAAAATCTTTTCCATAGGAAAAAGTATAGCCATATTTAAATTAACACCTTTAAAATTTGTAAAGGATTTATTCATTAAAAATATTTCCGACCACTCGATAGTTGTTTTATACTTTAAAAACAACTTGTTTGCCAAATTTATTTTGGAAAAATCGCTTTTAAAATCGGTTGAGGGTTCTACGTCTTCCAAATGCGAAATAATTTTATTTATCGAATAAATATTTTGATAATTATTAGACAGATTGACTAATTTCAATAAAGTTGATTTTATCACTCTGTTTATTGCGATGTTAGGTGAATAGTCAGAAAATTCACAATAGAAACGTGCCTTATTTGAATGATTCCGTTTAATATTTTCAATAATTTTTAACTTCCCTTTTAAAAATGAGACGTTCTCTTCATGCAGTATATAGTCATGCTTTATTCCGTGTTGAAGTTGGCTTTCAACCTCAAGTATGTACGATTTAATAAAGACTTCGAGAATGGGAAAGTCTTTAGGCGCTTCAAGGTGAGCCTTACTCACATTCACAAAAGGAGAGTTTTTTAAATGCTTTAACATTCTTAAAAAAACTTGTTTTGTTTCAGCCTCCTCATTGGAGGTCTTACTCAAATGAATCTTTGGTAGGATTTCAAGATGCAAACCATCTCTGGTTTCAATTACGCCTACATAATTCTTTACTCTAATTTGCCTTCTCTTCCCCTTCGATGAAAGAGCGAATGGTTTTTCTCCTTCTTTCGATTCATCTTGGTTTGCAGAAATATAATTATACAATGAATTAAAATGCGTTGCGGGCAAATAGAGTTCGCTCAAGAGAATATTTTCAGCGTTGCTGTAATCCTCCTTTGACCGGATTGTTCCGTACTCACATATATTATATGATGTTTTCTTCAATTATTATACTGGCTTAGGAGTTTTGGTGTAAATTGAAGTGAAAAACTCTGCAGAAACATCATCATATTTTTGAAGGACAATATTTTCATTCAAATGATAGATCGTTTTTTCTTCAAAACCATCAATATCCCTTCCGAATAAATTTCGTTGGTCAGAAGATGGATTACTAACTACAATTTTATTCTCTTTCAGCTTATTAAATTCTGCGTTATCACCTAAAACTAATTGAATCTTTTCATAGTCACCAAAGAAATATTCTTCCAGTAATGGTAGGATTTTATTCCTAAAGACGTCACACAATTGATTTTTAGACTGAACACTAATCATGTAGGCATGACCAATCATGTGATCTTTGTCTAGTAAAATTTCTATTCTTGAATTAATTGTTTTAAGCAGCTCTTGTAAATTAATTCCTTCAATGTTATTACTTAGTAATGTATGGTCTGACGAATATTCTATAAATTCAAATCGCCTTCTTAACGCAGTATCAACAAGGGAGATGGATTTATCTGCTGAATTCATTGTGCCAACAATAAATAAGTTATTGGGTACTCCGAAATCCACAGGATTCTCAGTTCCTGAATAGGTTAATTTTACTTTCAATTCTTCAATTTCGCCAATCCTCTTTGATTTTTCTATTAACGTAATGAGTTCTCCGAATATTTTGGAAATGTTTCCTCGGTTTATTTCATCTATTATCAATACGTAATTTTTATTTGTATTGTCAACGGTTGCAGATTTTGTAATGTATGTTGTTTTGATGTGATCACCTATTGCAGTTGTATATGATTTCCAGTCCTTGATTGTTCCATTCTCTATATATGCCTTTAAATTACTTTTTGTAATTGTCATTTCGGTCGCATCTTTTGTTTGTGGAATTGCAACTGAATTGCCAAAAGAACTAATTTTAACATTAAACGGGTTGCTACGACTCAAAGTCTTCAATTCAAATTTCCCGGCACCATCAATAACTTCTTGCACAAATGAATCATATGCATCTTCAAAACTAAGGGAGGGGCTCTTTCTTTTTCCTGCCTCGATACAAATGTTTTTAAATATTCCATTTTCAACTCTGTACTCAACATCTCCTTTAGGATTAACTACAGATTTGATTCCTTCAACAAAATCTTCGTAGGAATAAGACTGGTGAAACGTGACAAATTGAATTTGACCATTTATAACCAATTCATCAAATTGTTTTTTTGCTGCAACTCTTAAGGCAGGAGTAGTTTTTTGTTCAGCAATTAATTCGTTGACGTCACGTCCAGTAACAATGGAGATCGCATGATTAATTGCGTTATGAGTTTTGCCTGTTCCCGGAGGGCCATATAAAATTTGATTTAATGCCATATTTTTTATTTTAGAAATTTCAATTACAATGTTTGTAAGGATATCTTTTTTATTTTGAGTTAAAGGTGAGCTAGCGATAACATTTGGAGCATCAGGTATATTTGTAATTAATTCAAGAGCCGTGGCAAAGTTTGTTCTTCCCTGCCTTTCAACAATTCCAGCAATAGTTCCTTTATACTTATCTGCTGCCTTACTTAATTGTTTATCCTTATAATAATTCTTAATAATGTCCCAATCTATTGCGGCAGGAAAGTCCGCATCTCCCATTTTTAAACCTTTAATTGCTTCGTAAGGATTATATCCCTGATGAGCTTTATTAAAGAAGCTAAAGAAATAAAGATGTTCCGGAGTTGAAATTAAATGGTTGTAGCTATAAGATTCTCGCAACTCCTTCCAATAATCAATAAAATTTATGTAGAGTTTATCCTTTAAAAGAATTGCATTTTTAAGGATAAGCAAGCATCTATGTATCTCAAAATCCTTATTCCCAGCAGGGATTGAAAATCTCACCCAATCAGAGTAAGTTAAACTACCTAATGTAGATAATTGGATATTTGTCGAATCTAATAAATGTGAGCTACGTAAATCTGTTCTCGCTTGCTCAGTTGCCCTGATTTCTGGCAAATTCAATGTCCCGTGATCATATACTTGTTTCATCCAAGTGTGAGCATTATTGAATTTTCTCATTGATGAACCGAGCGGATCAAGGGCTCTGCCAGGGATTATCTTACTACCTGACCCGAAGGCGATAAACCATGCCTTCAAAGCTTGGCTATTGATTTTTGAAAACCAGATCATACTATTTTACTTTTTCTTTTTTGCAATGAACAGATACTCATTTAATTCTTGCGCTTTGTGACCATTGAAACTCTGATAATTCATTCGCTTAATGGGCTTCATTTTAAAGGACCCTTTTACAAACATCTTGCTTTTAAACAAGCTGGTTATTTTATCGATTCCGTTTTCATCCTTCATAGGTATTTTGTTATTTGAATGATTCCTACCATTAAAATAACTCATTATTACAAAATCAGTCTTCGCATCCGCAATCAATTGTTCAAGTGACGGGATAAAAAGGTGGTTTTGACAAAATGTAGATTTAAAATCTTTCTCTAAATTTTGACCCCTAACAAATTCTACATTATTAAAGTACATTTTTGGGGAAGCCATCTCGCAATAATCACATATCAAATTTAGCATAAAATAATAAGAAGTGTATTGGCGAAAGTTGTAAGGGGGGTCGATATAAATTAATTTGTGGGGGGGTACCTCCTTTATAAACTCCAAAGAATCCCTTTCCTTACCAATAATATGCTTATGCTTAGTTGAAATCACTTCATCAAATGGCGGCAAGCGAAGAAACAAACGTTTAAGCGCTCTTGAATCATAAGCGCCTCTTGGGAAATCATGAAATGTGCCTTGTGTATTACTTACCTTTTCAAGCGATTCAGCGAGGATACTTACGAGAAGTGAATATTGAATTTCATTTAATAAACCTTCATGTTTCCATTCGGAAATCTTATTTAATATAAGATCAATCCGTTTTCCATTTTCAGGCGTAAAAAATTGCCTTTTTCCACTCGTCCCTCTTAAACTCTTGTAATAGCTGTTCTTACCGTCGGGAGTGTATGTGTCAAAGAAAAAAGTGTTCTTGTGTTTTCTTGGTAACTCTGATGTTGTTACGTGATTCAAATAATGTAGCAAAACAGCCAATTTCTTATATGCCATGTAATTTTTCTTTTCTTCAAGAAAAGAAAAACCTTCCTTATCTTTCAAATTAAATAATATATCATCAACTCCAAGGCTACTCTTTGCTTCATCAATCGCAAGCGATTTTAAATCGAAATGTGGGATGGTATTGTTTTTAATATATGCCACTCCAAATGAATACGAGAATTTGTTTATATCGTTGGAAACTACACTAAAACCATTTCTTTTCAATGCCATTGAAACCGAAAGAGTTCCGGAGAAAATATCACAAATCAAATCACCGGGTTTGCATAATTTTTGAACTTCCGTAATAATCGATTCAATAATTGAATTTTTGTTTCCTAAATATCTTTGTATCACTTTGAAGGCTGTTTAAATACAATTAAAAACTCTTTATCATCTTTTGTTTGAACAATTTTTTTGGTGGTGTTTAGCTGCCTATACTGGAAATCGAACTTTAAAACCTCGCTTGAGCAAATTGGTAAATATTTATTACCCAAGTCAATTATTTGATAAAGTTCAATCATACGAGAGTTTCCAGTATCCTCTGAAAGCGAAGCGGAATAGCTAATTACCAAACTACTATCAAGTTCTTGGGCTAATTTGAATAGGTCTTCAAATGCAGAGATAGCATCTCTTTTAGAACAGAATCTTGATTTAAATTTATTATCAGGATACAACCCGCTTGTTGGATTATTATCTACCACCTGCAACTGTGGGTATTTGTAGTCGAAAATTATTTCAGGAATATGATAATATCGTGAATATTGCTGTGCGGTATAAGGTGGATCAGCATATATCACTGAAATCGGAGGGAGTTTAGAAGAGCTACTAATTATATCTTCCATCGTTTTCGAGTACGCAAGGTTTTTTCTTGATTTGTCGTTTTTTTCTGAAACTAAAGTAAGTGCTTCTGAGCTTTTTAAAAACTCCAACCAAACATTTTTCAATCTGTCATCGTAAAATCTCTTATGAAGAACTTGCGTTTTCAAAATATTTTCCTGTTTTATTGGCTGTGCAAAATGTTTGCCTGCAGTATAAACAATTTTTGAAGAGACATTTAGTAAGCATGTCAACAGAAAATGAAATTGCCACTTGGAAATTTCTTTCTTCACAAACAGTTCGTCAATACCATTTCTTAACCTGTCTAATTCAAGAGCTTGTTCTATACTGAAATAGGAACCGGCATAATAATTTGCAATAAGAGGACAATTTCCAACGGCCGTTTGTCCAATGTTTTTAAGAATATATTTTGTCTGTTGATGTGTATTGCTTCCATTTAAAAAAAGTACTTTGTTTATTTGAGGTAAACTAAAATATAGATTTAGCAATTCTCTAGTATCCTTTGTTGCAAGTAACTTCTTTTCCTCAATTATTTTTTCCTCAAAAGGTTTGCTATGTTCTTTTTTAAGTTTAAAGGATTTGAGTTTACCCATTATCTGTGGAAGCGCTTGCAAATCTTCCACTTTTCTTTCAATATTTAATAACGTGTTTGAAAAAGCCGAGTTAAAGTGTAAGGCGTCATTTGAAATTACATCGAGACCATTTAAGTTAAAGACCTGAGAAACAACTGAACTTCCCGAGAACATATCCAAAACATACGTATCAGGTTGCACGGCTTCAAGGGTTTTGGAAAGAATAATAGGAAGTGGTCTGTGCTTGGCTCCTAAATATTGGATTGGTTTGTATATGTTGGAGACATCAACCGCAAATTTGAGTGGAGTCTGCAAAGCATAAATTGATTGATTACGAGAATAGTCCAGTTTTAACTGATCCCCTTCTTCCAATATTGTCACAGATTGTGATTCAGAAAGGAGATCTAATTTTTTTAGCGTCATTTTTTTACGGTTTTAATTGTTTAGAATTCTTCTTTTGTGCGCATTAAAACCGTTTAATACGGTAGAAATGTACGGTTTTTTAAACGAATGCCGTTTGTAATCAATGTTTTAAATCGGTTTGCTTTTTTGATTAAGAATTTCGGATTTTAACTCACTAATCATCCCTCCAATATTTTCTAATGTTATTCCGCCAACAGGAATCTGATTGCTAATGTAGTTGACAAACTTCCAGATCTCATTTATACTACTTGCCTCAACAGAGTAATCTTTATAAAGAGGATTTAGCGAGTGCATCAGAAGTGTTCTGTTTTTATCAAGATGATTCGTGATTTCTTTAAAAATAATTCCATCGTCCTTTGTCACGACCACACATGCCTGACCAGTCTTCAACTCTTTCCAGTTCTCTACGAATGCTGCAATAACGAATGATTTATCAGGTATTGGAAACATAGAATCCCCCTCAATTTGAAACATTCTAAATTTTCTTTTTTCCGATAAGACAGGTAAGTGAAAGGACTCGAGCGATTCAATAAATTTAGAATTCCCGAAGCCTGTTGCATATCCTGCTTTTGCTTTTATCGGCACAATTTCAATGTTCTCTCTGTTTTTGGAATCTATAGTTGTGGCCAGTACACGAATTTTAGTACCCATAGTATATTCATCATTACCAGCTTCTAAGTTTGCCAGTTGGGGTTCTGCCAACTTTTTTAAATTAACCCATAAAAGGGAATCAGCACTTATTTTATAATGCCCGGTGAATTTATGTAGATCTTCTACCGTTGGATTATTATTTACTTCGTTTTCAAATGCGTTAATTTTTGCACGAGTAATTTTTAAAGATGTTGCAACTTCGACTTGAGTCAGATTCCTCCTCTCTCTTAAGAATTTAAGATTTTTTCCCAAATAGCTTGGTTGCTTTTTTATTTTCATTGTGTTATTTAAAATAACATAATAGTGTTACTTTAAGTAACAAATGTATCGAAAACTTTTATCCAAACAACAGTCTTCCAAGACATACAATCCAAAAATTTGTAGCGGATTGGTTTTCAGTCATTTATACTTGTCCTTGTTTGTCGAATAAAAACGAAGAAATTTTTTTAAATCCAAGCAGGGCAGTTAAGCTGAAGTAATTTGGAATTTAAGCACAGGTGAAATTGTTCTAAAGAGACAAGGATATTATAAGTGGTATAAATACCGTTCTAATTGTTCAGTTTTCGTGGAATCGGAGGGTAATAGGGGGTATATTTCGTTCCAGTAGGGTTCCAGTAAGATAGTATTTGCATTGCTGGCCTAAAATGCCAGAGGCCTTTCTAAGAAAGGCCTCTGGGTTAACTAACCCCCTTAGGGGTTGTGGCTCCGGCGGGAATCGAACCCACATCAAAAGTTTAGGAAACTTCTATTCTATCCATTGAACTACGGTGCCAGTAAGAAAAGAACATTTTTGCAATCCGGGACTCCTTATGCTCTCCTCCCGATAGCTATCGGGAGAACTTCGGTGCCAAAACGCAAAGAACGGCTTTATAATAAGCCGCAAAAGTAAGCTAATTTCGCCTTTCCCGGCAAAATGACCGTTTTGAAGCCTGCAATATGGGCATTTCGATGCCCAGAATCCTCAAAATTGACCGAAATGCCAGGGAGAGGTCAGGAAAACGGGGTTAGTAGAGATGCCCTGCCTCTCTTCGATTGAATAGCGCTCTTTTCCAGATCTCCCCGTTGAGATTAAGTCAAGTGAGATAAGGATAGCCTAACGATAAAGTCCAAATGGAAACAAAGAAGCTCGTCTCCGTGCACCTCCGTGCTCTCGGTGGCTCTGTGGTAAATGCAAAGCACGTCGGGCAACAGGCTTGCAGCCGCGTAACCCTCTTTAACAATCATTTGTTATCTTATCCTGAATTCTATATAAGATAACGAGAAGAAGCGATATTTCAAAACAATCGTTCGGATATATTCTACAAATATCTTTCAGGAAACATGCTCGCATAGTTCGCGCACCTTACCTTTGTCCTGTTTATTCAGGGTATGAAAGACCTCTTCTTCTCTTCTGTTGCAACAGAACGTAGCCTGTCACGATGAACAGGCGAGTGTACATAGCGAGAGTATGGCAAACGTTAGCTACTGCGTTTAACCGTAGCGTCCAAATTAATAATAAGTAAAATGAAAAAATAAAAATTGAAGGAAAACTTTCCTTGAACAGAGAGCCCATCGTAAAATTAAATGCTGAAAAGATGAAGTCCGTTCACGGAGCGGAAGCAGAAAAGTTCAGATTAAGCTGGTTTAGATGCTGCAGGACCTGTAGTGCCGGAACGGCTTCATTGGCTTATTGTTAGTCGAGGCATGGATGCCTCTGGCTAAGATCACTGTTTTTGACATGTGCAGGAAAAGTCGGGGCGGCAAACGATTCCGCCCTGATTTATTTAGATCATGGGTTAACAAGGCTGCTGTTGTTTGAGCGAAAAGGTAGAACAGCAGACCGGATGAGGCCGTTACTGAAAACATGAAAAATCGAAAAAGCGCCAGGATGAACTATTTGTATGTGATCGTAACTTGCTTGATTTTAAACAGGATATCCGCCCAAACGATTGTTCCGTTATCTGCCAAAGGGGAAGACAACAAATTTATTTTTGATTCACTGAAAAACACTATCGGAAATAAAAGGATTATCTGTCTGGGCGAATCCGCACATCGTGTCGAAACATTTATCCGGTTCAAAACTGAACTGATCAAATACCTGCATGACGATTTGGGATATGAGGTGGTTGCATTTGAAAGCAATCTGTTTAATGTCACGAACGGGTATTACAACATCCAATCCGACACCGGGGCGCTAAAAGAATCGCTCTATAGCATCTGGAGAACAGCGAGTGTGCTGGACTTATTCAGGTATGTAAAGAAAACGAAGGAGACAAAAAAGCCGCTTATCCTTACGGGTTTTGATGTAAAAAGCGGATTGTCGTATTCCACCTCTGCCTGGTTGAAGGTCATTATCATGTCTGGGAACAGTAAATATGCCGAAAGCGTTTTTAGTACCGACACTATGCTGATCAACAGATGCGCTCGGTATGAACACAATCTCAAATTCATACCCGAAACCGAGGGCGCTAACTATCAAGCCTATTACGCCTCGCTCATCGATAGTCTTGAAACATATAAAACCGGGTTGCTGAATCAACAGGTGCTGACCGAAATCCAATTCAAGATCATTAGACAATGCTTGCAAAACCGAATAAATCTGGCAAAATTCTTATGCAGTAAAGATCTATGGGCAGCGAATGATATCAGAGACAGCATCATGGCCCAAAACATACTGTGGCTTGTAAATGATTTGTACAAGGACAAGAAAATCGTCCTCTGGGCGCACAATGCACATATTTCAAAAAAGACTGTGGAGCATGGAACATTCCATACAAAGTCATCGGTAGAAATGTTCTCCGAAGAACTCAAAAACCAGGTGGAGACAATAAGTCTGGATTTTGTAAAAAACGCCCCGAAGAGGTATCGTGTTCAGATTGAGTCGATGCCTGGTAATGCGTTTCTAATCAATCACCCGGGGTTTATGAATGGGGCTTTTGAAGCAGTCATCCTTTTTAAGGAAACGGAGGCGATTGATAAATACAAAATCAATTAAACGCCAAATACAGTATCCAGCGCTCAGATAGCTTGGTTACAGCTATTTGCCCTCGAATGTAAATTTTGACATCCTATGAACAGCTGCTCATGTCACTGATCGAAAACAGGCTCCTGGAGATTACCAACATCCTTCGAAAATGCAATACCACGGATGCCGGCTTGTTTACAGGAAATAGCGGCATCGGGCTCTTTCTGGCACATGTAAACCAACATTATATGGAAGATGTGCTGATGGATGAGGCGGGTAGGGCGTTTCGAAAAAGCTTTGATGCCCTGGAGCAAGGCGGCCCCCTTCACTCGTTTGCCGAGGGTTATGCAGGCGTATGTTGGGCGCTGAATCACCTGGTTCAGCAAAATCTGGTGGAGGCTGACATTAATTCTTTGTTCGAGGAAATTGATCCCTACCTGATTTCAGCAGCAGAAAACGACCTGGAGCATACTTATCTCGATTATCTGCATGGAGGCCTTGGAGCTGCTATCTATTTCATAGACAGGCTTGCTGAGGCAGCTGCGTTTAAGCATATTTCAACCTGTATCGACTTTCTGTTTCAGCAAGCTGTTGTATCGGGTAATGAGATAAGGTGGCATAGCCTTATTCAGAATGGAGAGCCTGGTAAGATTACAGAATTCAATCTGGGTCTTTCGCATGGGATACCCGGTATTATCTGTTTTCTGAGCAAGTGTTACACTAAACAGATACAGGCAGAGCGATGTCTGTTTTTAATAAACGGCGCCGTCAGCTGGATTCTGAAA
Source organism: Bacteroidota bacterium (assembly GCA_013289095.1). Classification (GTDB taxonomy): domain Bacteria; phylum Bacteroidota; class Bacteroidia; order Palsa-965; family Palsa-965; genus Palsa-965. Next base: position 36,110 of record JABDAO010000014.1, read on the forward strand.
CAAAAACTTCCTGCCGGTTCAGTGTCGAAATTTCCAAGTTCAATGGATGGGTCTGGACATTTTCGCCACAGCCGATTAGGTTGGTGCTATGGCGACCTGGGAATTGCCGCCTGCATTTGGCAAGCGGCAAAGGCCTTAAACAACGAGAGCTGGAAAATGGAAGCCGTGGAAATAATGTTACATGCAAGCCGGAGAAAAGAGCTGCTGGAAAACGGAATACGCGATGCCGGAATTTGTCACGGTACAGCCGGTATCGCTCATCTCTTTAATCGGTTCTATCTCGAAACGGGAATGTCCATATTTAAAGAAACATCAAACCATTGGATTCGGGAATCATTGAAAATGCCGTTGCACGATGGAGGGTTGGCGGGTTATCAAAGCTTTTATGCCGAAAGCGGATGGGTGAATGAATATGGCCTCTTAAACGGTGTTGCTGGCATTGGATTGGTCTTACTCAGCCAGATTACAGAGAAGGCGCCTTCCTGGGATAGTTGTCTGTTGCTGAGCTGAACAGGGCATAGCGGCATACGGGAGTATTCAGATAGTAGCGGAAAATAAATACACGGCATCTCTAATAACTCCTTCCAAACATTCCCTCTCCGCCGCAGGCGGAGAGGGTCAGGGAGAGGTCAGGAAAACGGGGTTAGTAGAGATACCCTGCCTCTCTTCGATTGAATAGCGCTCTTTTCCAGATCTCCCGGTTGAGATTAAGTCAAGTGAGATAAGGATAGCCTAACGATAAAGTCCAGATGGAAACAAAGAAGCTCGTCTCCGTGCACCTCCGTGCTCTCGGTGGCTCTGTGGTAAATGCAAAGCACATCGGGCAACAGGCTTGCAGCCGCGAAAACCTATTTAACAACCACCAGCTTATCGTGTTTCACCACTTTGCCGTTCAGCTCTACGGTGTAGAAATAGATGCCGGCACTCAAACCGGTCTGGTCTATCTGCAGACGGTCGGTTTCGGTTTTCAACAGGTAAGAGGCAATGCGTTTGCCTGTCAAATCATAAAAACATACCATGGCCTCATCGGAGGGATTGATGGAATAGCCGAGTGTCATGATCCCATTATTGGGGTTTGGATAGAGTTTGAATACGCCCGACAGTACTGTAGGTTCTATCTCTTGAACAGGTTTTTTTTCAGAACTGCAATTGTCGGCAAAGGCAAGCGCCTCGTGTTTGATGCGCATGAGTAAATTGCGTGCCTGATAAACTGCATTTCCTCCGCTTAGAGGGCATTGGGTTGCAATTTCGGTTAAGGATGCCAGCTCGGTCTTGCTCAGTTCAGTTTCGGGAGTGATCAGGGTTTTGAGCAAGAGTGAATTGACCGTTTTCTGATTTGCTTCGAGTGTGTTTGTGGATGAAATACCGGTATTGGTACTCCGGGCCGATTCGAAGTGATGGTTCAAAATCTCCTCATCGACTTGTGAAAGCAGGCCCAGGGTGCCTTGCAGGTTATCGGCATAAAAGCGTTGCAGACCGGCGTCAGTCAGCAGGGTTGCATTGCGTCTGAGCTCTTTAAAGACAAAATACCGGTGTTGCCAAAATGTTTCATCGTTGTATTCGGGCAGGGCCGTTTCGGGTGGGGTAATCATCCGAAGGTAGAGACCGGCCGATGATTCGGTTAACCGACGGGCGCCGGAGTTGCCCGGATCAATAACCGGAGGCACTGCTCCGCACACAGGCGGTGGTGCATCTCCATTTGGAAAAAGACTTCCCCAGCCCGACCATGCTGGAGGTACCGTAGTGAACGGGTAGGACCCTTTGTTGATGGTTGGCATGGTAGCCATACCGGTAGTAATCGGGCTTACGCCAAGCGTTGTGCCTGCTCCGCTTACTTCGGTAGGCGTGTTCGAGAATGTTTGGGAGTTGCTGAACACCGATGACATATCCCAATAGTTATTGCTGGGCGTAACCGATCCCTGCAGCCCAACGGTTGTGCCCGATGTTAAAAGAACCAACCCATCCTGGGCATTGTGCATGGTGTTTTGCGACACGCCCTGCGGGCTTGTTCCAAAACCAAAAGTGGATGTGCATTGACCGTCAAAGACCAGGCTGCGTGCGGCTCCATCTACCTCGTTGCAATGTATGCCCATGAGCACACTGTTTTGCAAAGAAATGCCATAAGCTAAAATATTGCCTGTGCTGGCATAAGCGCTGCTCACATCGTATTTTGTATGGTTATTACTAATGTTAATGAAGTTGCAACCCACCGCCCTGATGCCGTTGAGTGCACCGGTAGCGGCATACTTAACCGTACAACTGTTGTTGTTTACAGATCCTTCGACCGTACTGGGCGCAAGGTATGAAAGCGAGATGCAGCTGGCTGCCTCGGTAATGGTATTGCCGTTGATTTCCCAGATGGTAGATCCGGAGAGGGTTGGAGCGCCTCCCGAAGCCATCAGACCCGTTACATAGATCCCGGTTGTGCAATGACCGGCAGAATTAGCCGTGATAAGGGCATTGTCGTCAACCTGCATCACCTTGACTTCCGATGCATCGGCTGAATTGCAGTTCACCCAAATGCCTGTCTGACAGTTGCGGATAAGCGATTGGTTGTTGATCATCACCGTGCTGTTCGCCGCCGGGGCGACATACACGCCAAAATCGCCATAACCAATGGAAAAGAGCGAAAACGTGCCGGTGAGTACATTGTCAATGCTGTTGTTCAAAACCGTGTTGTTTTGATAATTGGTCAGGTTCATGGCCTGGTAGCTATTTAAAAAACTGTTGGCCTGATAAGAACCCGTTCCCCCGATGGTTACTGAATTTGTCCCGGTCCCGCTCGAAACGCCCATGGCCTTGACGCCATATCCGCTTTCGTTGTAGCAGGGTTGACCGAGGGCACATTCAACGGTAGTGTAACCCAGCAGGTATTGAAACTGGTTATTGTAAATGGCGGCGTTGGTGCGGGTAAGGTTAACGCCGTCCGTCACCGCATCGATGCAGTTTGATTTCCCGGCCGAAGCAAGACCTACCGTTAAGGTATTGACATCGGTGGCGTCTATGCCATAACAGGCGCGGATATTACTGTAAGGAGCCCTGATAGCAGCAATGGGGTAGGGGGTGGCCGAAGCAGTGACGTTGGCCATGACGGAAGCAACCGAAAAATTTGATGCTGCAATGGGATAAAACGGAATGGTTCGGCTGGTGATGACGCTTCCCGTGAGACTTAGTGGAGAAGTGGCGCCGGTGTTGGCTGTGAGCTCGATGGCAAACAGGTTGCGGTTAAAAATAGTCTGATCGATCAGGGCTTTACCGCCGTTGGCTATATTCACAGCCATGGTGCCGTCTTCTATAAATACGCTGCCGGTGGTAGCGAGTGTCGTGCCGCTGCCTACATAAATCCCACCCCAGAGGTTGGAGCAGGCCATGAGGTGGGTTTGGTTGTTCAGGGTAAGATTTCCGGTGGTTAATGTTATTTTGACCAGCGGACTGAGTACCACATTGCAACCCGTGAGGGTCATCGAATTATCAATGGTAAGCGGGCCTGTTACCAGAATGTTTTTGTTGGTCAGGGTGGTGAGCCCTCCAAAAAGTGAACTCGCCGTTGCGCCTGTTGCAGGAACAAGATAATCGAACGTCAAGTTACAGGGGCTCGGGGCAACAGTTACCAATATCGTTGCCGTATTTGAACAGCCGTTTGAAGAACCGGTTACCGTATAGGTGGTAGTCGAAGCAGGAGTAAAGACAACACCATTGCTAACGCCTCCAGACCAGCTATAGATTGATGCGCCTGCTGCGGTTAGGGTAGTGGGACTTCCAGTCCACACTACATTCGGACTGGCTATGGCCGAAACAACCGGAAGCGGAAAAACCGTTATTGTTTGGGTAGCGGTGTTCGTACAGCCGTTACCATCGGTTCCGGTTACGGTGTATGTATTGCTTGCAGAAAGGGTGACTGTGTTGGTTGGGGTGCTCGGTCCATTCACCCAGGTATAGGTATTTGCACCCTGTGCGGTAAGGGTGACGGTACCGCTTACACAAAGCTGGTTGATGCTGCTGATGCTTACAGCAGGACTGGGATAAACCGTTACCGTAGCAGTTGAAAATGAACAATCAGCGCCTGTGACGGTATAGGTGGTGGTGGCCGAAGGGCTTGCAACAACAACTTTTCCGGATGAAACATTTAAACCGGTAGTAGGGTACCAGGTAGGCGAGTTGGATGAGCTTGCGGCTGTAAGCGTGACTTGTCCGCCCGGGCAAATGGCTGTAGTTAGCGGCGAAGCGCTGATGGACTGAGAGGTATTGAGCAAGACACACATATTGTTTGAAGATCCGTTGCAGGTTATCAGGTCTGGTTTGTGGTCGCCGTTTACATCGGCAGCCACGATATAACGTGCATCAGCCGTTACCGGAAATGTCATGGCCGAACAAAACCCGCCGCGACCATCGCCTCTCAATACAGAAACTGTTTTTGTACCCTCTCTGTCTGAAACGGCCAGATCCAGATTGCCATCCCCGTCAAGGTCGACCGGGGCGGCACAAATAGAACCAAAACCCGAAGCAAAATTGGTAGGAGCTCCAAAAGTGCCATTGCCGGCATTCAGCATTACGCTCACCATACTGGAATTGTCATCGCACACAATCAGGTCGCTGAACCCGTCTTTATTCAGATCGGCATTGAATACGGTACGTACTGCAACGCCCCCGCTCGAAAGAACGGGTATGTTGGTGCCTGTAAAAACACCCGAAGCGCTGCCCAGTAACAGGGTGAGGTCGTTGTTGTTTTCATTGGCGGTTACCAGGTCTAAATAACCATCGTGGTTAAAATCGGCACAGGTTACCGAATTTGGATAACCATCGGTGTTATAATTTACCGCGGGCAGAAAGCCTCCTCCGGCTTGTCCAAACAGGATAGAGATATTGTTGGAACCGGAGTTGACAACGACAATATCCATGTGCGAATCATTGTTCAGATCGGCAGCCAGGATAGACTGTCCTTGCGTTCCGCCGAGCATCACCACAACAGGGGTAGCAAAACCTCCTGCTCCGTTGCCATACATGACACAAACATAATTCAAACCCCCTGTAACTGCGATATCCAGGTTACCATCGCCGTTGAAATCGGCGGCACAAATACCATAAGGCAATTTCCCAACGGGAAAATTCGTGGGAGCCCCGAAACCTCCTGCACCATTTCCGAGAAGAACGCTCACGTTAATGCCGTTGTAATTGGCTGTTGCCACATCCAGTTTCCCGTCATTATTAAAATCACCACAGACGATGGATAGGGGGTTAGACCCGGTAGGAAATGAAGTGAAGGGGGTAAAATTGATTTGAGCTTTAGATGGAGCGGGTAAAACCAGCAGGGAAATACCTGATATGCAGGTAATAAGTATTTTTTTCATGTCCGGTTAATTTTCCGGGCAAAAGTAGGGAAAAGGACAAGCGGGGCAGGGGAGATTGAGCCAAATGCGGGTTTGAATGAGTGGATCGCGGGAAATCTACGGTGAATTGCGTTTATTGAAGGGAATAACAAGCTTGATACACGTTTTGATACCCCCGCCACAGCTTCTTTCGTTGAACCACCCGGTGCTTGGAGCGTGACTTTTGTAAAAGATCAGCCAATGATGGCATGAGGCACAAACCGGCTCAGGTTATCGGTAATGGCCCCCCGGCTTTCGCGTATGCCCATTCCGGCCGACTTGCCTCCGATCATCCAGGAACCGATAACCGGAAAATTACCATCGAACTCAGGCAGCTTCTGTAATTGTTGATAAATGAACCCTTCGGCCCCATAGGCTCCAGGGGTTGACGCTGTTTCCTGTCCGTTTTCGATCAAGGTCACATTTGCTCCTTCTCTCGAGAGAAGGGGTTTCTTTACATAGCTGGAAAGGGTACGGGGTTCATCCACATAGCATTCCAGGAGGTTCGGATGATTTGGGAACAGTTCCCAGAGTATGGGCAGGATGGCTTTGTTGCTCAGGATCATTTTCCACGAAGGTTCTATCCAGCGTGTATCAGCTTTGATGAGATGCGGCCCGAATGTTTCTTTGAGCATCCATTCCCAGGGATAAAGTTTAAAGATCGTGTGGATGGTTTGTTCATCCATATCTTTGAATGCAGTCCCGTCCCAACCTATGTCGTTAACGGGTATGTACCTGGTTTTGATCCCGGCCTGGGCAGCACAGTCGAGCAGATACATAAGATTTCTGTAATCTTCGGGGTATTCGTCGAGACATGAAAAATACAGGGCCTGTTTGCCGGACTCGGATTTGATCTTTTTCCAGACAGCAACCAGCTTTTCATGGATCGAGTTGAACTGATCATACGAATTGTGAAAATCTTTCAGCCACGACCATTGTACCACCGAAGCTTCGAGCAGGGAAGTGGGGGTATCGGCATTGTATTCAAGCATTTTGGGGTGAATGGCAAGATCGCCGTTCCAGCTCAGGTCAAACCTGCCATAGACCGACGGGTTTTTGCGTTTCCAGCTTTCTTTTATAGATGGAATATACTCTTCGGGGATACAAAAACGAGAAAAGAGGTTGTTCCTGAAAACATGCTCCACGGCTTTCAGACAGAGCCGATGAAGCCGGGTACTGGTTTTTTCGAGGATGGCTATCTGTTCGTAGGTAAATGAATAATAGGCGCTTTCGTCCCAGTAAACTTCACCATTCGGAGTATGGTAGGTAAAACCCAGGGCTTCGGCCTTTGCTTTCCAATCGGGTCGGGGTTCAATGACATGTCTCTGCATACATTCAGCTTGATGCAGCGTGTGAACCCCCGGTATGGCCAAAACCTCCGCGGGCGGTGGCAGAGGAGGCGCGCTGAGCTGTTCCGGGCCGGCCGGCCCGGGTTGCTGAGCTGTGTCTGGACCCATAATAAGATGCGGTACCGTTTCCTCTGCCCGATGCATAAACGCCTCGCCGGCCGCTGTTGTAATACCCCCTTGGGCTATATCCCCTCGGGCCGTAGTAGCCCCGGCGTTCTCCTCCATAATAGGGGCCATAAAACGGCCCGTGATAATAGGCATAAGGAGGATAAGGCCAGTAAACATTCATGTAAAAATTCATCCAGTTGATGCAATCAACCGGGTACCAGGCATCCTGCCCGTCCTGGGGATAAACGGGGGCCGGGTTTTGATAGTTACGGGGGTCGTAATATTCATCGGGGCTGTCGGCAGGGGCCTGGTTGTTTTGTGTGCCGTTCTGGGCCTGACTGAGCTGGAATGAGAGTCCTGAGACTACGGTTAGCAGGATAGAGCTGGGCTTGATCATGACCGTTGGGGGATTGATATACCTGTGTAACGCAATTGTCAAGCCAGAAGTTCAGCGTAAACATTAGAAAGACGTTAAGAAACTGAAAATTGCTGTTCTGGCTTCGGACTGAAGACTAAAAAAACAACCAGGGA